>NZ_JBJGYN010000026.1:0-69352 GCF_054050015.1 Geodermatophilus sp. SYSU D01176
GGGGGCCGGGGGGGGCGTGGGGGGGGTGGCCGACGGTGGCGCGGCGGGCGCCGACCCCCCGGCCGCCCCCGACCTTGTCCCCCCGACGCCCGTGGTCCCCCCGACGCCCGGCGCCGCCGAGGTCCTCCCTGTCCCTGAGGTGCCCGGCGGCGCCGCGGCTCCTGCCCTCGTCGTCGTGGACGGGCCGCCCGCACCGGGCCTGCCGCCCGCACCGCCGGCCGGCCTGCCGTCGCCGGAGCCCGCGCCCGCACCGGACGTGCCCACGCCCGCCGGCGCGGTGGCTCCGGCGCCCGCCGGCGTCCCGGCCCCCGCGGCGGACGCCGACGACTCGCGACCGGACCTGCCCGCACCCCCGCTCGCGCCGCTGCCGGTCCCGGCCGTCCCGGCGTCCTCGGGCGCTGCCGGCGGCCCGGGTCCGGCTCCGGACGGCGGCAGCGCCGCCCTGCCCGGCGACCTGCCGGGCGCCGTCCTCGCCGCCGTGGGCGGCCCCACCGACGCGGCTCCCGACGCGGTGCGCGCCCTCCCCGCCGACCCGTCCACCTCTCCCGACTGAGTGCTGCCCTCCGGCCGCGACGCCGGAACGGCACATCTCCGGTCCCGTCTGGGGCCGGTCCCACTCAGACCTGGAGAGATCAGCGATGAACAGATGGGTACAGCGCGGCCTGCGCACGGCCCTGCTCACCGGTGGCCTGCTGGCCGCCGGGGCGGGGGTCGCGTCGGCCGACGAGAACGACCTCAGCGCCGACGTGCTCGGCGTGACGGCGACCGTCCCCGTACGGGAGGACGCCACCGTCGGGACACCGGTCGTGACCGGCGCCGGCGGGGACCTCACCGTCGGCGGGGACGACGGCCTGGCCCTCCCGATCGACACGGACACCGAGCCGGGGACGACGGCGCTCGGGCAGGACGGGACCGGCGGCATCAGCGTCCCCGTCCGCGTCACCGAGGCGACCGACGCGCCCCCGGACCCCGGGGACGGCCTGACCGTGACCGTCCCGGTGAACACCTCCGGCGGCGGGACGGCAGGGACGACGGGAACCGCGCCGGTCGTCACCGGCGACCTCGGCGGCGTCCTGGACGGCGACCCGACGTCGGGCCTCGACGTCGACGTCGACCTTGCCGACCCGGTCGTCCCCGGCCCCGACGGCTCCGGCGTGCTCCTCGACCTCGAGGACACGGTCACCATCGGCGACGTCGACGGTGCCACGTCCCCGGACACGGTGCTGGAGGTCCCGGTGAGCCTGGAGGACGACCGGCCGACGACCGTGGCCCTGCCGCTGCCCGGCGGTCCCGGCCGGGGTCCGCTGTCCGGCGACGACGTCGACGTCCGCGTCGGCGACCTGCTCGGGGACGGTGGCGCCGCGGCGGACCGGCCCGGTCCCGGCGAGCCGGACCTGAGCCTGCCGATCGACACCGGCACCGCGCTGTCGGACCTGCTCGGCGGGGACACGCTGACCGGCACCACGGTCGACCTCGACCTCGGCGGCGTGCTCGGCGGCGGACCCGGGAACGGGTCGGTCGTCGCCGTCCCGGTCGACCAGGGCGGCACCGGGACCGCCAGTGACGTCCTGGTCCGCGCCACCCTGCCTCTCGACCCGTCCGGTCTGCCGGGCCGCGACGGGACCGGGAACGGGAACGGAGCCGGCCGGGCCCCGAGCGGGGGCCCGGCCGGTCCGGGCACCGGGAGCGGCGTGGACCACCGGGACGGCCAGGGTGCCGGGACCGGTCACGGTGCGACGGACGGCGGCGCTGGCCGGCACGACTCGGTGCCCGGTGGAGAGGGTGCCGGTTGCGCTGGCACGGGCACGGCCGCCGAGTGGTCCGCCTGGGCCGGCACCCCCTCGGCCGGGGCGGCGGGGACGGCGGCCGGCGGGTCCGGGGCCGACCGGTCCGGGGCCCACGGGTCCGGCGACGCCTGCGGCACCGGCTCGCCGCAGGCGGTGACCGCGCGGCCGTCGTCCTCGGCCACTCCCCGGGGCCCGGCCGTCCCGGCGGCCGCCGGTGCGCTCGCACTGGTCGCCGGGCTGCTGCTGGCGGCCGGCCGCGGCCGGCTGTGGCGTGACCCGTCCTGATCCGGACGGCGGCCCGGGCGCCCCGCTGCGGGCGCCCGGGCCGTCGGCGTGCGCGTCCCGCCGTCCGGTGTCGGTCCCCCCTGCCAGGCTGCGGTCATGACGACGGCCCGGGACCTCGCGCTGCTGCGGCTGGTGGCCCAGCGGATCGCCGGCCCGCCGCCTTCCACGGCGACCGAGGCCGTGCGGCTGCTCACCTGCGTGCAGGGCCAGGACCTGCCCGGGGCGATCACCTCGGTCGCGCTGCGGACGGCGGAGCGCACGCGGGCCGGGGTGGAGGCGGCGCTGGACGCCGGCGAGGTCGTCCGCTCCTGGCCGATGCGCGGCACGCTGCACCTGCTGCCCGCCGAGGACCTGCCGTGGATGCTCGAGCTGCTGGGCCCGCGGGTGCTGGCCGGCGCCGCCCAGCGGCGGGCCCGGCTGGAGCTGACCGAGGCCGACACCGAGCGCGCCCGCGAGCTGGTCGTCGGGGCCCTCAGCGGCGGCCGGCGCTGCCGCCGCACGGAGCTGCTCGCCGTCCTGTCCGACGGCGGCGTCGCCGCCACGGGGCAGCGCGGCTACCACCTGCTCTGGTACCTCGCGCAGACCGGCACCCTCTGCCTCGGGCCGATGGACGGTGGCGAGCAGGCGTTCGTGCTGCTCGACGAGTGGGTGACCGCGCCGCGGCGGCTCGACCGGGACGCCGGCCTGGCCGAGCTCGCGCTGCGCTACTTCCGCGGGCACGGGCCGGCCACCGTCGCCGACCTCGCGCGCTGGGCCGGGCTGCCCGTGACCGACGTCCGGGCGGGGGTGGCCGCCGTCCGCGACCGGCTGGCCGCCCTCGAGGTCGACGGCCGTGAGCACCTGCTGGCGCCCGAGACCGCCGACCTGCTGGCCGGGCACCGGGCGGAGGCCGCCGGGCTGTTCCTGCTGCCCGGGTTCGACGAGTTCGTCCTCGGCTACGCCGACCGCAGCTGCGCCGTCCCGCCCGAGTTCGCCGACCGGATCGTGCCCGGCGGCAACGGCGTCTTCCGGCCGACCGTCGTCCACCGCGGACGGGTGCTCGGCACGTGGGCCTGGACCGGCCGCGGCGCGAAGCGGGCGGTCACCGCCACGCCGTTCACCGAGTTCCCCGACGAGGTCGCCGCGGCGATCCCGCAGGCGGCGGCCGCCCTGCCGTGAGGCGCCGGTACTCCCGGACGACGAGCACCATGATGGCGAGGTCGAGCGCGGCGGCCCCCCAGAGCGCCGCCGACCCGGTGCGGACCGCCCGGTCCACCTCGTAGACCACGAACGCCGCGAGGACGCCGACCGCCACGGGGTAGGCGGGTCGCAGCTCCCGCAGCAGCGCGACCACCAGACCGACCTTCACCAGGCCGTGGAGGGTCAGGTAGACGACAGCGAACGTCCGGTCGCCGCCGGTCAGCGCGGCCTCCCCTGCGGCGAAGCGCTCGGCGAGGGCGCCGCGCGGACTGCCCAGCAGGTGGTGCTCCACCACCCGCCGGGTCAGCACGCCGAGCTCCCGCGGGTCCACCGCCGCGAGGGCGACGCCGGCGAGCAGCTCGACCGCGCCGTCGAGTCCCTTGAGGACCAGGGCGGCGCGCAGCAGCCGGTCGGTGGTCGTGCCGGGCATGCTCTTCGGGAGGACCGGCACCGTCCAGGCCCACGGGACCGCGGGACCGGCAGCGGAGGGGACGGGGTCGTGTCCGCTCTCCGGGGGTCACCGCGGTGGTGGGCACGGCGAGCCGTGGCCGGTGGACGGCACCTCGGTCAGCGGGAGAACAGACGCGCCAGGAACCCCCGCTTCCGCGGCTGCCACCCGGAGTCGTGCAGCAGGTCGAACAGGGGTTGCTTGATCCGCGAGGTCTCGAACTCGTAGCTCCAGGTGCGCCCCGCCTGCCCGTGCGAGGTGGCCCGCAGGGCCGCGCCCCCGCCCCATGACCTGCCGATCGACCTGCCCCTGAAGACCTGCTTCGACCCGCCGAACGCCATCGTGCCGCCGGAGAGCCGGACGTCGCTCTCCGACTCGCGCTTCCGCTCCGAGACGTCGTAGGTGCCCGACTGCTCGTCGAGGGTCACGGTGATGGCGTAGTCCTCGTCGATGGTCCCGGCCGAGAGCAGCCCCTGGTAGGTCACGTCGGCGACGTCCCAGGTCCCGACCACGCGGTTGCCCTCGCAGGAGTAGGAGAAGGGTTGGCCGGGGCGGTTGAGCTCGGCGGTGATGCGGGCGCAGGTCCCGGGGATGCTGAGCGGCACGGCAGCCCTCGCTCGGTCGGTCGACGGGGTCGACGCCGCAGTGTGGACGAGGAGTGCCCCCACCACCAGGAGTTCCGCGGCCGCACGACCCGGCAGGAGCGCTCAGCTCTCCCGCTGCTGCGCGAACCGCTCCAGGTCGTCGAGCACCAGCCCGGCACCCAGCGGGCCGATCGCCAGGAACCAGCGGTCGTCGCTGACCTCGAACGCGCGGCCCTGCTGCACCACCGGCAGGCCCTGCCACAGCCCACCCGCGGTGATCTGCCCGGCGGCGGTCCGGCCCTCGTCGCCGTAGGAGGCGTGGAACAGCAGGTCGCCGTCGGCCTGGTCGATCCGCTCGGGGCTCACCTCGACGAAGGTCTCGGCGGTGCGCTGGATCTCGGGCCGGGCGAAGCCGACGTCACCGAGGACGTCGCCGATGAACGAGCCCTCCCCGTAGAGCCGGACCGCCGAGCCGTCGAGGAAGCGCACCATGCTGACCTCGGTGGCCGCGGGATCGCCGTACAGGGCGCCCACCTCGGTGGCCCGCTCCGCGTAGTCGGCCAGCAGCTGGTCGGCCTCGTCGGAGCGGCCGAGGGCCTCCCCGGCCAGCCGGAGGTTGTCCTCCCACGTCTCCCCGACCGCCTCGGCGAAGACGGTGGGGGCGATCGCCGACAGCTGGTCGTAGATCTCGGCGTGCCGGACGGCGTTGGACAGGATGAGGTCGGGCTCCAGCGCGGCGATCTCCTCGAGGGCCGGCTCGGCGATCGTGCCGACGTTCTCGATCTCGGCTGGGTCCACCCCGGCGTCCTCGATGTAGGCCGGCAGCTCGTCGCTGACCCCGGTGCGCACCGCGCCGACCGGGGTTATCCCCAGCGCGAGCACCGCGTCGAGCTCCCCGGTGTCGAGGACGACGACCCGCTCCGGGGTGCCGGTGATCTCCGTGCTGCCCGCGGCGTGCTCGACCGTGCGGACCTCGTCGGCCGCGGAGGTCGACGCCGACGCCGACGCCGTCGTCCCCCCGTCCGCCGAGCCACAGCCGGCCAGTACCAGCCCCGCCGCCACCGCGAGCGCGCCACGCGCCGTCGTCCGCACAGTCGTCCTCCTCCGCCGCCGGACCGTCCGGCGCCGAGGGAGAACTTAGGGCAGCCTCACCTATGCCGGGTTGGTGGGGTCCACCCGCTCGACGACGAAGACGGGGATCTCCCGGTCGGTCTTCCGCTGGTACTCGGCGTACGACGGGTAGACGGCCACGGCCCGCTCCCACCACTGCCGCTTCTCGTCGCCGGTCACCTCGCGCGCCACGCCATCCCAGGGCTCGGGCCCGTCCTGCACGGTGACCTGGTCGGGGTGCCTGCGGAGGTTGGCGACCCACGCCGGGTCCTTCGGAGCGCCGCCCCGTGAGCCGACCATCGCGTAGGCGCCCCCGTGCTCGACCCGCATCAGGCCGTTCTTGCGGACCTTCCCGGTCTTCGCACCGCGGGTCCAGAAGACGGCGATCGGGATCCCGGTGTCGCGCAGCGTGTTGGCCTCCCGGCCCCCCGTCGCCTCGTAGCGCTCGACCTGCTCGCGCACCCAGGCCTCGGGACTCGGCTCGTACTTACCCTCCAACGGCATGTCCCGACCGTAGTGAAAGGACCCCGTCCCCACCCTTCGCGAGCTCGGGGCGAGCCTCGGGACGGGGCCGCAGGTCAGCGCGCCGAGTGGTCGATGGTGTGCGGCACGAAGAAGCTCAGGTTGTCGGTGACCAGCCCGTCGCTCTCCCGGATGCCCAGGCCGGCGGGCTCGCCGTCGACCACCCAGGCGCCCAGCACCGGGTGGTGCGGGCCGTCGACGCCGGCGAAGTCCGGCAGCGGGGCGAACTCCTGCACCACCCATCCCTCGGTGCCGTAGCGGCCGGGCAGCTCCACCGCGACCTGACCGTCGCGGACGATCTGCACGTTGGCACCCTCCCGGCCCCACAGCGGCTTGCGCACGAACGTCTGCCAGGACGAAGGCATCTCGTCGGCGAAGTAGGCCGGCAGCAGCAGCGGGGACAGCGCCGGATCGCTGCCGAACAGCTGCCACAGCACCGGCAGCAGCGCCTTGGTGCTCCACAGCATCTTGTAGGCCGGCTCCACCCAGGTGGTGCCGCCCGGGCGGGCGGCGTCGGCGAGGACGGCGGGGCCGAACTCGTCCTCCAGCAGCCACTCCCACGGGTAGAGCTTGAAGACGACGTCGAGGTGGCGGCCCTGCTGGTCGTAGAACCGGCCGTCGCCGTCGTCGAGCGCGATGTCCTCGACGACGAGCTCGATCGCCTCGTACCCCGCCTGGACCACGGTGTCCATCAGGTAGGCGACGGTCATCCGGTCCTCGCCGGAGCGCTCCTCCGACGTCCAGGCCAGGTGCACCCGGGGGCGGACGCCGGTGCGCCGCTCCCAGCGCAGCAGGTTGCGCTGCCAGGCGGCGACGAGCTTGTCGTGCAGGGCGTTCCACTGGTCGGCGCCCTGGCCGGTGAACAGGTGCCAGTTCCACTGGGTGACGGCGGACTCGACCAGGCCGGTCGGGGTGTCGGCGTTGAACTCCAGCAGCTTCGGCGGGCCCTGTCCGTCGTAGCGCAGGTCGAAGCGGCCGTAGACGCTCGGCGGCTCGGCCTCCCAGGTGCGGCGGATCTCGGGGCGGGCGATCGGCGGGATGTGCATCCGGTCGAACAGGTCGTGCTCGATGACGTGGTCGCCGGCCGCCACGCACATCTCGAACAGCTGCGCGACCCAGCCCTCCAGCCGCTCGACCTCGGCCATCGTGAAGTCGTAGAACGGCCCCTCGCGCCAGTAGCTGCGCACCTCGCCGCCGGGCAGTTCGGTGCGGTTGTAGACCAGCCCCTGGGCCTCGATCTCGGCCTCCCAGCCGGGACGGACCACCCCGGCCTCGATGCGCCTCATGCTGTCATCCCTCCGCCCGCGGTCGTCCCTGTGTCGAGATCACGTGGTCTCGGCGCTGTGGGAGCTCGGAACGTGCGAGATCGCGGGATCTCGACGGTGGAGCCGAGCCCTCAGCTGCCCGCGCCGACGCCGGTCCGGGTGTTGGAGCCGCCGCCCACCCCGGAGCCGATGCCGCCGGTGACCCGCGTGCCGGCGGCGACCCGGCCGGTCGAGGGGAGCCCGGCGCGCTGGCGGGCCGCGGTATCGCGGGGGTCGATCCGGGTGCCGCCGCTGGGCAGCACGGTGCCCACCGGCAGACCGGTGCGGAAGCCGCCCAGGTAGAGGAAGAACAGGCCGGCTCCGGGGCCGCGGTAGTCGTCGTCGCAGTAGTCGTCGTCGACGATCTCGCCGTCCTCGTCGGTGCAGTAGGCGACCTGCTCCTGCTCCTCCTCCTCGTCCGTGCCGCAGGCGGCGAGGAAGCCGGTGGCCGCGGTCGCCAGCACCGTCGTCGTCAGGGCGCTGCGGACGCGGTTGGAGACCGCCATGTGCTCTCCCGGTGTCGCAGGGGTGTCGGCCGACCCTAGATCGCGCCGTTCGTCGGATGGGCCCTGCCGCACCCGGGTGCCGGAACCGGATCGGAGCCGTACGGTTCGGCCCTCAGGCCGATTCCTGCACGGAGGCGCTGATGTCCGACCGCCAACCCCCCGAGATGGCGCAGGTCGCCAGCGAGACGGGCGCCAAGAAGATCCACCGCACCTGGGACCGCGTGCTGGTCAGCGCCTTCCTCGGCGGGGCCTACATCGCCTTCGGCGCCCTCGTGGCGATCACCGTCTCCTCCGGCCTGGACCCGGCCACGTGGGGCACGCTGCCCACGCTGTTCATGGGCGCGGCGTTCACCCTGGGCCTGATCCTGGTGCTCATCGCCGGCTCCGACCTGGCCACCGGCAACATGATGCTGGTCCCGCTGGGGGCGATGCACGGACGGCTGACCCTGGGGGACGTCGGGAAGAACCTCACCCTGGTCCTGGTCGGCAACCTGCTCGGCGCGCTGTTCGTGGCGTACTTCCTCGCCGTCCAGACCGGGGTCATCGGGACGCCCGGCGCCTCCGGGAGCGCGGCCCTCACCCACGACCGGCTGGCCTCGATCGCCGAGGCCAAGGCGCTGCACGAGTCGCCGTGGCAGGTCTTCCTGCGCGGTGTCGGCTGCAACTGGCTGGTCTGCCTGGGGGTGTGGATGTCGCTGGCGGCGTCCTCGGTCTCCGGCAAGGTCCTCGCGGTCTTCCTGCCGATCATGGCGTTCGTCGCCATGGGCTTCGACCACGTGGTGGCCAACATGTTCTTCCTGCCGGCGGCGATGTGGGCCGGCATCCCGGACATCGGCTGGGGTGACGTGCTGCGCAACTGGCTGCTCGCCGGGGTGGGCAACCTGGTCGGCGCGGTGGTCTTCGTGGCGACGTCCTACTGGTACCTGTTCCTCCGCGACGAGCCGGCCGAGCAGCCCAGCCGGACGCCGACCGGCGGGGAGGCCGCCGAACGCGCATGACCGGCGCCCCCCGGGGGCACCGCCGCTGACGGATGGCACCGTCTCGGCGTGCCACACGACCGGGAGGGTGCCCAGCCATGAGGTACAGCGAGGGAGCAGACCTCGATCCGTCGGGCGTGCAGGACCGCCGCGGCGGCGGTGGCCTCGGTGGCGGGCGCGGACTGGCCGTCGGCGGCGGCGGGCTCGGACTGGTCGGCGTCCTGGTGCTCGTGCTCTTCCAGGTCCTCGGTGGCGGCGGGAGCGGCGGGGGCGGTGCCGCGCTGAGCCAGCTCGGGGGCCAGCTCGGCGGGCTCGGCGAGGAGCAGACCGCCGACAACACCCAGCTCGAGCAGCAGTGCCGGACCGGCGCCGACGCCAACGCGTCGGTCGAGTGCGCCGTCGTGGCCGACATCGAGTCGGTCCAGGACTACTGGACCGGCGTGCTCGGCGCCGACTACCGGCCGACCGACACCGTCTTCTTCAACGGCTCGGTGCAGACCTCCTGCGGCGGGGCGACCAGCGGCTCCGGCCCCTTCTACTGCCCGGCCGACCAGCTCGTCTACATCGACCTGTCGTTCTTCGACACGCTGCAGCAGCAGTTCGGCGCCCAGGGTGGGCTGTTCGTCAACGCCTACGTGATCGCCCACGAGTACGCCCACCACGTGCAGCACCTGCTCGGGATCAACCAGCAGGTCACCCCGGGCGTGACCGGGCCGCTGAGCGGGACGGTGCGGCTGGAGCTGCAGGCCGACTGCTACGCGGGCGCGTGGGCGAACCACGCCGAGACCGTGCCGGACGAGTCGGGTGAGCCGTTGATCGCGGAGATCACGCAGGACGACGTCGACCGGGCCCTGGACGCCGCGGCCCGCATCGGCGACGACTTCATCCAGCAGAACCTGGGCGGCGGCACGGTCGACCAGGACGCCTTCAGCCACGGCACCTCCGACCAGCGGCAGCGCTGGTTCCTCACCGGCTACGAGACCGGCGACCCGGCGCAGTGCGACACCTTCGCCACGGACGACCTGGGCTGAGGATGAGCGATCACCTGCGGGTGGAGACCGACGGCGCCGTCGCCGTCCTCACCATCGACCGGCCCGCCAAGCGGAACTCGATGACGCACGCCATGTGGGCGGCCCTGCCCGAGGTGCTCGCCGGACCGGCCGGCGACCCGGCCGTGCGGGTGCTCGTGGTCACCGGTGAGGGACCGAGCTTCTGCGCGGGCGCCGACATCGCCGAGCTGCTCGGCGGCCCGGACCCCGGGGACCCGATGGCCGCGCTGCGCCGGGACAACCTGGCCGCCCAGGCCGCGCTGCGCGACTTCCCGAAGCCGACGATCGCGATGGTCCGCGGCCACTGCATCGGCGGTGGGGTGGAGCTGGCCACCTGCTGCGACCTGCGGGTCACCGACCCCACCGGCGTCTTCGGGGTGACGCCGGCGAAGGTCGGCATCGTCTACACGCCCGAGTCGACCAGGGCGCTGCTGGACCTCGTCGGCCCGGGGATGACCAAGTACCTGCTCTTCAGCGGGGAGCTGGTCGACGCACCGACCGCGCTGCGGGCCGGCCTGGTCGACCGGCTGGTCGACGCGGCGGACCTGGCCGACGACGTGCACCGCCTCGCCGGCGTGCTGGCCGCACGCTCGGCGCTGACCCAGCGGGCCACCAAGGAGGTCGTGGCCGCGCTCGGCGCCGGGCGCGACGGGCAGGCCGAGGCCCACCGCTGGTACCGGGAGACGATCGCGGCCGGCGAGCTGGCCGAGGGGGTCACCGCCTTCGCCGAGCGCCGCCCGGCCCGGTTCCCCTGGGGCGCCTGACCCGCTCAGGCGACGTGGGCGACGGACTGCTCGTCGGCCTCCACCGCGGCGTTCCACTCCGCCTTCTCGGCCCGCCAGCCCTCGTCGGTGCGGCCGAGGCGCCAGTAGCCGGACGCCGAGAGCCGCTCGCGGGGCACCGCGCGCTCCACCCGCAGGAAGCGGCGCAGCTCGCGCACGAAGCCGGCCTCGCCGTGCACGAAGGCGTGCACCGACCCGTCGGGCAGGGCGGTCCCGCGGACGGCGGCGACCAGGGCCTCGCCGGGGAGCCCGGCGCGGTGCACCCAGCTCAGCTCGACCCCCGGCGCCAGCGGCAGCGGCTGCTCCTCGGCGGCGTCGGCGACCTCGACGAACACCCGCGCCGCGGCCCCCGCGGGCAGCCGCTCGAGGGTGGCGGCGATCGCCGGCAGCGCGGTCTCGTCGCCGGCCAGCAGGTGCCAGTCGACGTCCGCACCGGGCCCGTAGGCGCCCCCGGGACCGAGCAGCTGCACCAGGTCACCGGGCCGGGCGGCCTGGGCCCAGGGGCCGGCCAGCCCCTCGTCACCGTGGACGACGACGTCGAGGACGAGTTCACCGGCGGCGGGGTCCCAGCCGCGGACGGTGTAGGTCCGCAGGCACGGCCAGAGCTCGCGGGGCTGCTCGCTCCGCACGGTGTCCACGTCGAACGGCGCGGCGTACGGGGCGCCGGCAGGCGGGAGGACCAGCTTGACGTAGGAGTCGGTGAAGGTGGGTGCGAAGCCGGCGAGTCCGTCCCCGCCGAGCACCACGCGGACCAGGTGCGGGGTCGGCCGCGAGGTCCGCAGCACGGTGGCCAGCCGGGGCGTGCGCGGGCGGCGCGGGGCCGTGTCGGCCATTGCAGGGCTCCCTCGGGTCGAACGTCGATAGGCAAGGCTCACCTTAGTGGGCGTTCCTGGGGGCGGTCCCGAGGCGACGGGCCATGTGTGGGTGATCGTTTGACGGGTATCGCCTCGGCCGACCAAGACGTTTGCCGAGGAGGAACGATGACTCACTCCATCGACGCCCCGTTCCCGCCGCCGCCCTCCACCGGCACGGGTGCGACCAGCGCGACCAGCGGGACCACCACGACCACCTCGACGACGGGCTCCCCGTCGACGACCGACGTGGCGAAGGACGAGGCCCGCAACGTGGGCCAGATCGCCGCCCAGGCCGGCAGCCAGGTCGCCTCGACCGCCGCCGACCAGGCCAGGGAGGTCGCCCACGAGACCCAGCGGCAGGCCCAGGACCTGCTGCACCAGGGTCGCCAGCAGCTGCGCCAGCAGACCGTGGCCCAGCAGCAGAAGGCCGCCACGGGCCTGTCGTCGCTGGCCCAGGAGCTGCGCGGCCTGGCCGACGGCACCAGCCAGGGTGCCCCCGGCCCGGCGCGCGACCTGCTCCAGCAGGCGTCGAACTACGTCGAGCAGTTCGCCGGGACGCTGCAGAACCGCGAGCCGGCCGAGCTGCTCGACGAGGTCCGCGCCTTCGCCCGCCGCAAGCCGGGTGCCTTCCTGCTGGGCGCCGCGCTCGCCGGTGTGCTCGCCGGTCGCCTCACCAGCGGTGTGAAGGCCGCGCACACCGACGGCTCGTCGTCCACGGGCGGGCAGCAGTACCGGACCAGCTACGCGCAGACCAACTACGTCGATCCGGCGCCGGCCTACTCCGGCTATGCCGAGACGACGACGTACGAGACGACCACCGGCTACAGCGGCGCGCCGACCACCGGCACGCCTGTCCCGCCGCCGCCGTACGGCACCGTCCCGCCCGCGGGCAGCGCAGTCCCGCCGACCACCCCGGCCGGCTGGGACGACCCGACCCGCCGTCCCGGCCAGGGGGTCTGACCGATGAGCTCTCCCTACTCCGGCGCGACGCCGGTCGGCTCGCCCTCAGGTCAGGACCCGTACGCCCAGGGCAACTACGCCGTCTCCCCCGACGAGGCCTACGGCGCGCACAGCGGCGCCGTGGGCACGCCCACGACTGCTGAGGGCCGCCCGAACGTCGAGGGCACCTCGGTCGGGCAGCTGTTCGGCGAGCTGGCCAAGGACCTCTCCACGCTGATGCGGCAGGAGGTGGCGCTGGCCAAGGCCGAGGTCCAGGCCGAGGCCAAGAAGGCGGGCAAGGGCGCGGGCATGATGGCCGCCGCCGCGCTCGCCGGGTTCCTGACGGTCCTCTTCCTGTCCAACGCCCTGTGGTGGGCGCTGGAGAACGTCATGGACGCCGGCCTGGCCGCGCTCATCGTGGCGCTCCTGTGGGGCATCGTCGGCGCGGTGGCCTTCTCCATGGGCAAGAAGAAGCTGCAGCAGGTGAACCCCAAGCCCGAGCGCACCGTGGACACGCTCTCAGAGGTCCCCAGCGCTCTGAAGCCCAACTGACCACGACCCTGCGGCCCTCCCAGACATCGGAGTACGGAACATGACCACGAGCAACGACCCCGACGCCATCCGCCGGCAGATCGAGCAGACCCAGCGCGAGCTGAGCTACGACGTCGACGCCCTCAACGAGAAGGTGAACCCGTCCCGCGTCATGGACCGCCGGGTCAGCGCGGCGAAGGGCCGGTTCACCCGGGCCAAGGAGCGGGTCATGGGCAGCGCCCACGACACCCGGTCGACCACGCAGTACCGGGCGCAGAACGCGGCGGGCACCGTGCAGGACAAGGCGCAGGGCGCCGCCGAGTCCGTGCAGGGGGCCGCGCAGCAGGCCGCCCACGCGGTGCAGCAGGCCCCGGACACGATCGTCCGGCAGGCCCAGGGCAACCCGCTGGCCGCGGGCCTCATCGCCTTCGGGGTCGGCTGGCTGGTCTCCAGCCTGCTGCCGGCCTCGGAGAAGGAGCGCCAGCTGGCCGAGCAGGCCGAGTCCGCGGTGCGCGAGCACAAGGACACGCTGCTGCAGCCGGCCAAGGAGGCCGCGCAGGAGATCCGCGAGGAGCTCCAGCCCGCCGCCCAGCAGGCCGTCCAGGAGGTCAGGTCGACCGCTCAGGACGCCGCGCAGACGGTCAAGCAGGAAGGCCAGTCGGCCGCGCAGGACGTCCAGGGCCAGGCCCAGCAGTCCCGCCGGACCGTGCAGAGCCAGTAGAAGGACCACCCTCCTCCCCGCGCCTCGCAAGCTCGGCGCGGGCCCCTGGAGGGTGGCCGTTCCAGTAGGTGTCACCGCGCCCCGCCGGGTCCTCCCCGGCGGGGCGCTGCGCGTCTGCGGCCGGTCCCCTGTTCGGGTGAGGCGGCCGCCGGCGCGCTGCAGCCCGCCGCCGGGGGTGCCGAGGTCGTCGGGGACGTCACCGCCCGAGGGAGGGAGCCCCGACCGTGCCGACCCCAGCGCCGCGCGTCCTGGTCGCCGACGACGAGGACGACATCCGGGCGCTGGTGGCCCTCGCCGTCCGCCGCGCCGGTTGCACGGTCGTCACCGAGGTCCCCGACGGCACCCAGGCGCTGACCGCCGCCCGCACCGACCCACCCGACCTCGCCGTCCTCGACGTGTCGATGCCCGGAGCGACCGGGTTGGAGGTCTGCGCCGCGCTGCGGTCGGACCCGGCCACCGCCGCCGTCCCGGTGCTGCTGCTCTCCGCCGGCGCCTCCCCCGACGACCTCGCCCGCGGCCTGGCCGCCGGCGCGGACGCCTACCTGGCCAAGCCCTTCTCCGTGGCCGGACTCATCGCCCGGGTGCGCGAGCTGACCTCCGGGGCGACGCCGTGACCGTCCTGGACCCAGGACTGCAGGAGCTGGCCCGGCCGCGCGCGGAGAACGCCGCCCTGCGGGCGCAAATGCAGCACCGCGACGACGAGCTCGAGGTCGCGACGAGGATGCTGCAGGCCCGGGCGCAGACGATGACCAGCGTCATCGACGCGGTCACCGAGCAGTCGATCATCGGCACCGACGTCGACGGCGTCGTCCGCGTCTGGAACCCGGGCGCCGAACGGATGCTGGGCCTGCCCCGCGCCGACGTCATCCGCCGGCGGTCGATCACGGAGTTCCACCTCCCAGAGGAGCTCGAGGAGGCCGGCGGCGGGCTGGCCGCCCTGGTGCGCACCGCGCAGGAGCAGGGCAGCGACGTCCGGGACTGGACCTACGTCGTCGCGGACGGCGGGGAGCTGACCGTCTCGGTCGCGGTGACCCCGCGCACCGACGACCGCGGCGTCCACGCCGGCTGGAACTTCGTCGGCACCGACATGACCGAGGCCCGCGCGACCGAGCGCATGAAGGACCAGTTCGTGAGTCTGATCAGCCACGAGCTGCGCACCCCGCTGACCTCGATCCTGGGCTACCTGGAGCTGGTCCTCGACGACCCGGAGCTGGGCGCGGAGGCCCGGGCGCACCTGGGCACGGTCGAGCGCAACGCCCAGCGCCTGCTGCGACTGGTCGGGGACCTGCTGTTCACCGCGCAGGTGGACGCCGGCCGGTTCGGCCTGCAGCCGCAGGACGTCGACCTGGCCGCCGTCGTCCGGGCCGCGGAGGAGACCGCCCGGGTGACCGCCGGCGCGACCGGCGTCGTGGTCGCGGTCGACGTGCCCGACGCCGGCCTGGTGGTGCCCGGCGACGCCGTCCGCCTCGGGCAGGCCTGCGACAACCTGGTCTCCAACGCGGTCAAGTTCACCCCGGCCGGCGGCCGCGTCAGCCTGGCGCTACGGGCGGCCTGGCGCACCCGGGACGGCGCGGTCGTCGACGCCCCGCAGGACGACGCCGTCCCCGTGGCCCGCCTGGCGGTCAGCGACACCGGCATCGGGATCCCCGCCGGCGAGCAGGCACAGCTGTTCACCCGCTTCTTCCGCGCCTCCACCGCCCGGCGGCACGCGGTACCCGGCGTCGGGCTGGGCCTGGCCATCACCCGGGCCATCGCCACCGCCCACGACGGCACCCTCGAGGTCAGCAGCGTCGAGGGGGAGGGAACCACCTTCACCCTCACCCTGCCCCGCTGACGGGCCCCCTCGCAGGGTCCCGCCGCGAGCGTACGAGCGGTGGGAGCAAGGGGTCCTTCACCTTGCGGATTCCTTGCGGTGGGCGGGCGGGTGCCCTGCGGTCGGCCGGTCAGGGTCGGTGCCGTCGCCGGATCACCCCGATCCCGGCCCCGAACGCAGGAGCACCCCCGATGAGCACCCACCGCGCCGACACCACCCGCAAGGTCCTCGGCTCCCTGGCCGTCCTCGGCACCGCCGCCGCGGTCGCCGGCCTGGGCACCTTCGGCACCTTCACCGACTCCACCACCCCCATCTCGGCCGAGCTGACCTCCGGCACCGTCTCGATCAACCTCACCCAGCCCTCGGCCCCCATCCCGGCCACCACCACCGGCCTGCTGCCCGGCGACTCCATCGCCCGCACCGTCACCCTGGTCAACGACGGCAACAGCCCGCTGTCCTCGGTCAGCCTCGACGTCACCGCCACCACCCCCAGCGTGCTCACCACCGACCCCGTCCACGGCCTGCAGCTGACCCTGACCTCCTGCACCACCCCCTGGACCCCGACCGGCCCCACCACCTACGGCTGCACCGGCACCGCCAAGACCCACACCACCGGCGCCGCCGCCGGCACCCGCGCCCTCGACGCCCCGGCCAGCCTCACCCCCGGCGGCACCGACCACCTGCTGGTCACCCTCAGCCTGCCGGCCACCGCCGACAACACCTTCCAGGGCAAGACCAGCACCCTGGCCCTCACCTTCTCCGGCATCCAGCGCGCCGCCACCACCCGCTGACCCACCCCACCACCCGGAGACCGACATGACCGCCGTCCTCCCGCTCCGCACCCCGGCGACAGCCCGCGCGCTGCCGCCGGCGGCCCCGGCCGTCCTGCGCACCCTGCGCGCCGCACCGGCGTTCACGGGCCGCTGGTCGGTGCGGCTGCTGGTGGCCGTGGCGGTCCTCGCCTTCGCCGTCCTGGCCGCCGGCCCGCACCTGCTGGGCTACCGCACCATGACCATGCTGACCGCCAGCATGGCCCCGGGCATCGACCCCGGCGACGTCGTCATCTCCACCCCGCTGGCCGTCACCGACGTCACCGAGGGCATGGTCATCAGCTACCACATCCCCGTCGACGACCACCGCGTCGTCACCCACCGGGTCATCGACGTCCAGCACGCGCCCGACGGGGCCGTCACCGTCCGGACCAAGGGCGACGCCAACGACCACCCGGACCCGTGGACGGCCGTGCTGCAGGGCGACACCGCCTATCAGGTCCGGGCCGTCCTCCCCGCCGTGGGGCACCTCATCACCGCGCTGCGCACCCCCGCCGTCAACCACGCCCTGGTCTACGGCGTCCCCGCCCTCCTGGCCGGCTGGCTGCTGCTGGGCATCTGGCGCCCCGAGTCGGACGCCGCTCCCGACGAGCGCGACGCCGGTGGCGACGAGGCCGTCACCCCGGACCCCGCGACCGGCGACGTCGCGAGCGCGCCGCGGACCGCGTGGGCCGGCGGGCTGTCGGTGTACGGCGCCATCGCCCTGCTGAGCGCCTGGCTGCTGCTCGGCGGCACCTGGGGCCCGGTCAGCGCGACCGCCGCGGAGGGGCAGCAGTGAGCAGGCAGCGCACCGTCGAGCTCCCCTCCCCCGGACCTGTGGGCCGGCGGTCGGAGCCGGCCCTCTCCCGGACAGCCCTCGTCGTCGGTGCCGACGCCACCGGCCGCGCGCCGGTCGCCGGGCTGCTGCGGCTCACCGGCTGGGACGTGCGGGAGGCCACCGGCACCGGCGAAGCGCTCGGCCTGGCGCGGCGCCTGGACCTGGACCTGGTCGTCACCGACCTGGACGGCCCGGCCGGCGAGGCACCCGCCCTGCTGCGCCGCCTCCGGCTGGTCGGCTGCCGTGCGCACCTACTGGCAGTGACCGCGGACGCCGGCGCGCAGGAGCGGGCCGCAGCGCTCGAGGCCGGCGCCCTGGCCTGCCTGCCCAAGCCGGTCGACGCCGGCCTGCTGCTGGACCTGCTCGGCCGCCGTGCACCCGGTCCGCAGGCGCCCGCCGCCGGGCCCGCCGCCGACGTCGACGACGAGCTGATGGACCGGCTGCAGCGGGTCTACGCCTCCGCGCTGCCGGACCGGCTCACCGCCATCGCGGACGGCGCCCGGACCGGGGACGCCACGGCCCTCGCCCGGGCCTCGGCCACGCTCGCCGGCACCAGCGCCCAGCTGGGCCACCCGGAGGTCGCCGCGGTCTGCCGGGCCATCGCGCAGGACGCCCGGCGCGGCATCCTCGCCCACGAGCTGGTCGTCGAGCTGCGCAGCGTCGCCGGCGCCTGAAGGAGGAACCCGGCTCCTGTGCGGTGTCCGTCCGTTCCTTGCGGATTCCTTGCGGTGGGCGGGCGGGTGCCCTGCGGTCGGCCGGTCAGGGTCGGTGCCGTCGCCGGATCACCCCGATCCCGGCCCCGAACGCAGGAGCACCCCCGATGAGCACCCACCGCGCCGACACCACCCGCAAGGTCCTCGGCTCCCTGGCCGTCCTCGGCACCGCCGCCGCGGTCGCCGGCCTGGGCACCTTCGGCACCTTCACCGACTCCACCACCCCCATCTCGGCCGAGCTGACCTCCGGCACCGTCTCGATCAACCTCACCCAGCCCTCGGCCCCCATCCCGGCCACCACCACCGGCCTGCTGCCCGGCGACTCCATCGCCCGCACCGTCACCCTGGTCAACGACGGCAACAGCCCGCTGTCCTCGGTCAGCCTCGACGTCACCGCCACCACCCCCAGCGTGCTCACCACCGACCCCGTCCACGGCCTGCAGCTGACCCTGACCTCCTGCACCACCCCCTGGACCCCGACCGGCCCCACCACCTACGGCTGCACCGGCACCGCCAAGACCCACACCACCGGCGCCGCCGCCGGCACCCGCGCCCTCGACGCCCCGGCCAGCCTCACCCCCGGCGGCACCGACCACCTGCTGGTCACCCTCAGCCTGCCGGCCACCGCCGACAACACCTTCCAGGGCAAGACCAGCACCCTGGCCCTCACCTTCTCCGGCATCCAGCGCGCCGCCACCACCCGCTGACCCACCCCACCACCCGGAGGAGCCCCAGTGACCACCCGCCGTCTGCTGGTCCTGCTCGCGCTGACGGTCGCCGTCGTCCTCGGCTCCGGTTCCACCGCAGCGAACGCCACCTTCGCCGACTCGGCGGCACTGTCCTCGACGACCGTCGGGACGGCCACGGTCGCCGCGCCGGGGAACGTGACCGCCGAGTTGTGGTCCTGCAGCAGCACCCGCTGGATGCGGATCGCGGTCGCCTGGGAGCCGAGCGCCTCTACCGGCGTCAGCGGCTATCGCATCTACGCGTCCCTCAGCAACGGTCGTCTCTACAACGTCGGTGCCGTCAGCGCCACGGAGACGCAGGCCACCGTCATCGTCGACAAGTTCGTCGGGTCAGCGACCTCCGTGGCTATCACGGTGACCACGCTGACCAGCTACGGGTGGACGGCGACGTCACCCAAGACGGCGGCGCTGACGTGCTGAGCACGTCGGCCGGCGGTCACCGGTGGCGGTCCCGTCCGGGTGTCGGGGTCCGCTCTCAGGCGACGAGCCGGTAGCCCACCCCGCGTACGGTGCGGATCGACGGCGAGGACAGGCCGGCGGCCTGCAACTTCCGGCGGAGGTTGGACATGTGCGCCTCGACCAGGCGGACGCTGCCCTCCCAGTCGGTCTGCCAGACCTCGCGCAGCAGCGTCTCGCGCTGCAGCACCCGACCGGGGCGCGAGGCCAGCGCGGCGAGCAGGTCGAACTCGGTGCGGGTCAGGTCGACGACGGCACCGTCCACCCGGACCTCGCGGCTGTCCTCGTCCACCTCGAGCTCGGCGAGCCGCAGCACCGACTCCTCGGCCGGCGCGGGACGCGGGGCGGGGACCCGGGGACGGCGCAGCATGGCCTGCACGCGGGCGACCAGCTCGCGCGGCGAGAACGGCTTGGCCATGTACCCGTCGGCGCCCACAGCCAGCCCGATGAGCAGGTCGACCTCCTCGGCGCGTGCGGTGAGCATGAGGACGTAGCACTCGCTCTGGGCACGGATCTGCCGGCACACCTCGGTGCCGTCGGCGTCCGGGAGACCGAGGTCGAGGACGACGACATCGGGGGCTGCGCGCCGGACCTCGGCCAGCGCCTCGGCGCCGGACGCGACCGCGCGGACGTCCATCCCCGCCCGGCGCAGCACCGTGCAGACCAGCTCCCTGATCTCCTCGGTGTCCTCGACGACGAGCACGGACCGCTCGGACACGACGTCTCCTCCCCTGCCGGTGCGACCGACGCCGGCCGTGGGCCGCGCGTCACCTGACCGGGTGATCGGCGGTGCCCTCGGTCGCCTTGAGCGCGGCCCGTCGGCCTCACCCGGACGGAGGAGGCACGGCGGCGCGACGCAGGTCGACGGCGGTCGACCCGATGGGCGGCGCGCTGCGCCGGTGCACCGCGCAGACGGCCAGGCCGCGCGCACCGGCCAGCCGGGTCACCGTCGCGACGACGTCGTCCTCCGACTCCGGCGCCATGACCGAGAAGGCCACGACCACGCGGCCGGTGGGTGCGAGGACCCGGGAGACGACGTCCCACGTCGCGGCCTGGGTCGGGGCCCAGAAGGCCCGCACGTCGAAGCAGACGACGACGTCGAAGGACTGGACGCCGAGGTCGGCATCGGACAGCGCGGCCGCATGCAGCCGCACCCGGCCCGCCTCGACCGCGGCGCGGTTGCGGCGGCCGGCCGCCGCGACCATCGCCGGCGAGCGGTCGACGCCGAGCACCTCGCTCGCCCGCTCGGCCAGCAGGGCCACGAGGACCCCGTGACCGCAGCCCACCTCGAGCACCCGGTCCCCCGGCCGGACCGCGACCACGCCGGCAGCCCAGGTCTGTCGCGCGGAGGCAGCCACGCCGGCGACCGTAGGGCTCCTCACCCCGACGGGGCGGGTGGCCCGCCTCCGGGCTCAACCGCGGACCGACTGGTGCCGAAAGACCCGGTACCTCGCGCCCGAGGGAGCCCTCGGGGCCCGATGCCCCGCCCAGCAGGAGGACCGCCATGATCGGTCTGACCCGTCGCACCGGTGAGCTCTGCCGCCTGGACCCGGACCACATCGAGCGGGTCGAGGGCGGGTACGACACCGTCGTCATCACCACCGACGGCAGCTCCTACTGCGTCCGGGAGACCGTCGACCAGGTCATCGGCCGCATCGTCGAGGACCGTGCCGGCGTGATCGCGGCCTGCTACGTGCTCGACCGAGGAGAGGAGCCCGATCCGCTGCGCCTGGGCGGTCCCGACGTCCCGCCGCAGGCGCACGCCCCCGGCCCGGTGGTGCCCGTCCGGCTGTCCTGACCGCACCGGCCGTTCCCCCCTCGAAGGGAGGACCCGCTCTCGGTCGAGCTGGACACCCCGACACGTACGGCCGATCTCCTCATCGACAGGACCCGATCCAACGAGGAGACGCCGTGAAGATCGCCGCTCGCGGGGTGCCCGCCAGCGACCCGCAGGTCTACAGCGAGGTGGCCCAGCTGCTCGACCGCCGGGCGGCCATGGCGCACCCTCCGTACAGCCTGACCGTGTCCGACTCGGTGGCCCTCGGCATCGCGCGGCTGTTCCGCAGCACGTCGCTGTCCGGCGAGGTGCTCGACCGCTTCGCCGCGGGCGGCTCCGTGGACAGCGACGAACTGATCGAGGCCGCCCGCTTCGAGCAGGGCTACGCCTCCCCCGAGGGGTACGCGGCCCTGCGCTGCCTGGTGCTGTGGGTGCACAACCGGACGCACCGCACCGAGCATCGGCGCGCGCAGGTCAGCTGACCGGGGTCAGGCGGTCGGCGGGGTCCTTGCGCGCCCACCAGCCGGCCAGCAGGGACCCCGACACGTTGTGCCACACGGAGAAGACGGCCGCCGGCAGCGCGGCGGCCGGGCTGAAGTGCACCGTGGCCAGACCGGCGGCCAGCCCGGAGTTCTGCATGCCGACCTCGATGCTGATGGCGCGCCGGGCCGAGACGTCCATCCCGCAGACCCGCGCGATGCCGTAGCCGAGCGCCAGGCCGAGGCCGTTGTGCAGCACCACCGCCAGGACGACGACGGCGCCCACCGAGGTGATCGTGTCCGCGCTCCCGGCGACGACGATCACCACGACCGCGGTGATGCCGACGACCGAGACCAGCGGCAGCGCCGGGAGCACCCGCTCCACCAGCCGGGGGGCGACGAGCCGCAGGACGAGCCCGAGCAGCACCGGCACGAGGACGATCTGCACGATCGAGGTGAACAGCCCCCCGGCGTCGACGAGCAGGTACTCCCCCGCCAGCCACAGGACCAGCAGCGGGGTGAGCACCGGTGCGAGCAGCGTCGACACCGAGGTCATCGCCACCGACAGGGCCGTGTCGCCCTTGGCCAGGTAGACCATGACGTTGGACGCCGTCCCGCCCGGAGCCGCGCCGACGAGGATGACGCCGGCGGCGACCGCGGCAGGCAGGCTGAGCGCCTGGGTCAGCAGCCAGGCCCCGCCCGGCATGACCAGGTACTGCGCCGCGACGCCGAGCAGGAGGCCCCACGGCCGCCGCGCCACGATGGCGAAGTCCGACCCGCGCAGGGTCATGCCCATCCCGAGCATGACCACCATGAGGAGGTACGGGACAGGCGCCCCGCTCCCGGCGAACGTGTCGGGGACCGCCAGGGCGATGCCGCCGGCCACGACGACGATGAGGGCGAACCAGCGCCCGACGAACGTGCTCAGAGCCGCGATGCTGTCCACGGGCGCCCACTGTCACAGACCGGCCGGGAACAGCCTCGGTACTGGTACGGCGACCACCACCCGGAACCGTCGGTGCCGGCGGAGAGGATCGGGGCATGACGGCCTTCTTCCTCCCCCGGGCGAGCGACGACGAGCAGGCGGAGCGGCTCTACGAGGCCCTCGCCGAGTTCGCCGGGTGCGAGCCCGCTCCCCCGGGTCAGCGCGTCCGGTCGATCGCCTTCACGCAGGACGGCGCCGAGTGGGTCGCCGAGGTCGGGGAGGAGCTGCGCGGGCAGCGGACGACGCAGCAGCTGCGCCGCGGCGAGCTGATCGAGCGCACCGAGACGCTCAGCTCGACCACGCGGGTGCTCGCCGTCTACCCGGGCGAGCCGTTCGTCGTCGTGACCGACGCCCAGCCGATCACCGGCACGCCCTCGGAGTGGGCCAACCCGTTCACCGCCCGGCCGGACCGGGTCACACTGTTCGACGCCTCCTGAGCCCGGGGACGACCCACGGCGCCCTCCCCTCACTGGAGGCACGCCGCACGGCGGGACCCCTGCGCATCGCCTCTGGTCAGGCACCCGGCCGGGTTCCTATCCTCCGGAGCAGGATCACCTCCAGGAGCACGTTGTGCCCCAACCGCGCAGCACCGCCGAGGCCGCCGGGATGGGGGACGGCCCGGTCCCCACGGGCCCGGTCACGTTCCTGTTCAGCGACATCGAGGGCTCCACCCGACTGCTGCAGGAGGCCGGGGACGACTACGCCGCACTCCTGGAGGACCATCGTCGACTGATCCGCGCAGTCATCGCCGCCCACGGTGGCCGGGAGGTCGACACCCAGGGTGACTCCTTCTTCGTGGTGTTCCCGAGTGCGGTGGACGCGGTGGCCGCCGCCGCGGACGCACAGCGGTCGTTGACCTCGCATCCCTGGCCGGAGGGGCGCCGGGTGCTGGTCCGGATGGGTCTGGACACCGGTGAGGCGGTGACGGCCGCAGCGGGGTACATCGGTCTCGCCGTCCACCGGGCGGCCCGCATCTCGGCCGCGGCACATGGCGGCCAGGTGCTCGTGTCGGAGACGACGGCGGGGTCGGTCGGGGACGGCGCGGTGCCCGGGGTCGCGCTGCACGACCTGGGTGAGCACCGGCTCAAGGACTTCCCGCACCCGCTACGGCTGTTCCGGCTCGACGTCGCGGGGCTGCGCACGGACTTCCCGCCGCCGAGGACGCTCGTCCGGGGTTCCCGGCTGCCGACCCCGGCGACCTCGATCGTGGGCCGGGAGGAGGACGTCGCGTCGCTCGTCCGGCTCCTGGCCGACGAGCGCACCCGGCTGATCACCCTGACCGGCCCGGGTGGCATCGGGAAGACCAGGCTGGCCCTCAAGGCGGCGGGCGCCGCCGTCGGCGAGTTCCCCGGTGGCGCGGTGTTCGTACCGCTGGCCTCGATCGTCGACCCGGCCCTGGTGATGGGCGCCGTGGCCGATGCGGTCGGCGTCCGGCGCGAGGCCGGGGCCAGCCTCGTCGACGGGGTGCGGACCACGGTCGGGGACCAGCGCACGCTGCTGGTGCTGGACAACGTCGAGCAGGTCGTCGACGCGGCAGGCGACCTGGCCGACCTGCTCGACCGGGTGCCGGCGGTGGTGGCCCTGGTGACCAGCCGTCAGCTGCTGCGGCTCCGGTCGGAACGACACCATCCGGTCAGGCCGCTGACCGAGCCCGCAGCCGTCCGGCTCTTCATCGAGCGGGCGACGGCGATGCGCCCGGGCTTCAGGCTCGGCCCCGACTACGAGGACGTGGTCGCCGAGATCTGCCGCCGCCTCGATGGGCTGCCGTTGGCGGTCGAGCTGGCCGCGGCCAGGATCCGGCTGCTGCCACCCCAGACCCTGCTGGCCCGCCTGTTCGAGCGGCTGGACCTCATCAGCGGTGGACCGGTGGACCTGCCGGAACGGCAACGCACACTCCGGGCCACCATGGACTGGAGCTACGGCCTGCTCGAGCCGCACGAACAGGCGCTGTTCGCTCGGTTGGCCGTGTTCGCCGGCGGCTGGAGCCTGGAGGCCGCGGAGACCGTGTGCGGCCGGGCGGAGGAGCCGGCGGTGCTGGACACCCTCGCCGCCCTCGTCGACGCCAGCCTCGTGGTGGCCTCGGACGAGGGTCCACGCGAGCCGCGCTTCTCCATGCTGGAGACGGTGCGGGTCTACGCGCGAGAGCTCCTGGCTGGCGCCTCCGACCGGGTGGACGTCGAGCGCCGCCACACGCAGTGGATGTGCGCGATGACCGCGACCCTGCTCTCCGCCCGGGGCGGGCAGGAGCACCGGCAGGGCGTGGAGCGCCTGGATCGCGACCGGCCCGATCTCCGTGCCGCGGTGCAGCGGACGCTGGACGCCGGGGACACGGCGACCGTGGCCCTGCTCGTCCGCAACGCCTTCATCTACCTCGTCCAGCGCGACGCCGAGGCCGAGGCCGTGGTCTGGCTGGACCAGGCCCTGTCACGCGCCGCCTCCGCAGAACCGGCGGTGCGCGGGCGGCTGCTGACCGTCCGGGCGCTGGCCGCGACGGTCTTCGGCGACTTCGCGCTGGCCCGGTCGATGATCGGTGCGGGCCGGCGGCTGCTGCCCGACGACCCGGATCACCGCTTCGACCACGCCCTGGCGGCGACGACGGACGCCTTCCTCGCGGTCTCCGAGGACCCCCGCACGGCCGGGCCCGTGGTGGCGGAGGCCATCGCCCGGATGTCGGCGGTGGAGAACCGGCTGGGGCAGGCCTACATGGAGGTGACCGCGGGGAACGTCGCCCTCTACCGCGGCGAGGTGACGACCGCCGGAACCTGCTATGCGACCGCGGTCGGGCTGGCCGAGCAGATCGGCGATGACGCCATCCGCGGGCGGGCGCTGAGCCTGCGAGGTCTCACACTGCTCATGGCCGGTGACGCAGAGGCGGCCCGGGCATCGGTGGTCGACGGAGCCCGGATCAACCGTCGCGGGGGTCAGCCCAGCGGGATGGCCTACTCGCTGGACGGCCTGGCAGCCATGTCACTGTCCGCAGGGCTGCCCGAGGTGGCGGCGCGGGCGCTGGCCGCGGCGCACGCCGTGCGGGAAGGTGTGGGACATCCCGCGTCCGCCGCCTTCACTCCCCTGCTGGAGGACCTCCTCACGCGGGCCCGCAGCGCACTGGGAGACGAGGCGTACGAGGCCGCCGCGGCCGAGGGCCGGGCGTGGACCGTCCTCGATGCCCTGGACCGGACACTCGACGACGTCATCCGGTCCGCACCGGCCGCTCCTGAGCCTGGATCCGGCGTCGAGGTCGCCGTCGACGGAGGCCGTACGGCTCGCAGGTGAAGCGGGACCAGGCGCAACAGGAACGACCAAGGCCGCTCTCGGAGGGAGAACGGCCTTGGTCAGCGGGGTGGAGCTGAGGGGACTCGACCCCCTGACCCCCACGCTGCCAGGGCGGCTGGTGGAGTCCGCAGGGATCCGCTGTCCCTCATCTGCGCAGGTCAAGCCGTACTCCCGTGCTGAGCGAACACCTCCGGACGACGGTGAACGCCGCAGATCAGCCACCATCGTGGCACCAGGCAGAGGCCTCGTGACCCGATCCTCGGCCCGCTGCTGCAGCCAGCGCTCGACCGAAGGGCTCCTGAGCGATGAGGGCGCCGTCCGCCGAGGTGACTGTCCGGTACGTCATGCCGGTTGGACCTGGGACCGGCGCGCCGCTCATCGCGAGCGTTGGGTGCCGGCGACCTCCGGAGCCTGTTCGCGTTCACGACCCGGATGACGTCCCCTGCCTCACGGCAACTGCTGGTAGGCGGTCGGACCGGTGAGCATGCCGGCCTGCTGCCGGATCGCCGAGTGCGCGCGGCGAACCTGCCGGCGTCCGGCTGCGGGCACCGCCCGGTGCGCGAGCCGGGCGAGGGAGTTCGCGATCCCGAGGGCGCGCACCGCGGCAACCGCCCACCACGCCGGCGCCGCCATACCCAACCTCCGGCACACCGGCGCGCCGTGGAAGATCTGCGCGAGTGCCAGGACCAGCTCACGGGTCATCCCCTCCGGGGTGCGGAGCACCGGCGTCAACAGCTGGGCGTAGGCCTCCAGCAGCGCATCCACCAACGCTCGGGACCCCTCGTCCGGCGGCGGCGTGACCATCTCCAGCAGCGCCGCCAGGTTCGTCGCCCCCGCGTGGTCGTCCACCTGCAACGCGGGATCGATCCCGAGCAGGTGGGCGATGTAGCGGAACAGATGGTGGACGTCGTCCCGCTCGTGAGGACGCAGGCCGACCCCCAGCCGGCCCATCGCCCGGATCGGGACGTAGGTGAAGTCGAGCAGGGTGCGGGCGAGGTCGGCCTGATTGATCGGCACCCCCCACTGCTCGACGTCCCACCCCCGCCGCAGGAGCTCAGCGCGCATGCGGGCGTGGAACAGCCGCACCTGCGCGGTGGCCACGTACCCCGGCGCGCCCACCCTCAGGGCGCCCGGCTGCACGGCACTGCCCAACCAGGCCCCGGTCTCCTGGATGCGCCGAGGCGCGCGGGTCACCAGCCGCCCGGTCGAGGTCAGGACGCGGGCCAACCCCGGCGAGCGGTAGGTGTTGACCAGCGAGCCCGGCCCGAGGAGCAGCTGCATCCAGACGGTCCCGATGCCCAGGTAGGCAGCGCTGCCCCGCTGGAGCCGCTCCGGTCGCACCCAGGAGGGCAGGCGCTCGAGCTCGGCCGCCAGTGCGGCCAGTGAGTCCGGGACCGCCACCGACGTCGACCGACCCTCGAGCAAGGCGGTGACAGCGGCCGGCGGCACCCGGTGGCCGGCCAGGTCGGCGACCGCCGCGTCGGCGAGAGGATCCCCGACCCGGAGCATCGTGCCGATCACGTCGGCGGCGGACCCGAACCGTCTCCGCGCCGGGGACAGTGCGATGAGCCGCCGTGGGTACTGAGCGGCCAGCGCATCCCCAGTGATCGGCATCAAGGCCTCCCGAGCGGCCACCTCGGTGACCTGCTGGCGCGGTGCGCCGGACGGCGACGTCCCAACCGTGCTACCCATGAGGCCCGCAGACAAGGACCCCGCGAACCCGCCAGGGCCCCTGCCTCGCTGGCGCGCAAGCATGTCGTTGTCGCGACCACCTCGGGACCGGGCACGGGTGCCACGGTCACCGCGTGGGCGACGGGGCGAAGACGGCGACGTGCAGCCGGCGCAGTCCGACATCGGCGGCGTAGAGACGGTCCGAGACGACGGCGCCCGACCTCGTCGTGGCCGCGGCGAACAGAACGGCCGAGGGGGCGCCCATCGAGTCGCTGCTGCAGGACTACCTCGGGGCGATGGCCGCGACCTGGCAGCTGCTCGCCCGCTCGGTCAGACCCGAGGAACTCCCCTGGCTCCTCGAGCTGACCGACGTGCACTTCCGGTACGTCCGCATCGTCTACACGCTCGTCGTCCGGGGCATCCACCACGAGGCCGCAGGGATCAGCGGTGAGAAGCGCGACGCCCGCTTCGCCGTCTACTCGGCGCTGTTCACCGGCAGCGACCCTGGCAACGTCGCGGCGCGCGCCGGCATCCCACTGGCCCCCCGCCACCTGGTGCTCAGCATGCAACTGGGGGGCACACCAGCGGAGCCCCTCGACGGCCGCGCCCCGGCGGTACCGATGGTCCGGCGCGCCAACGCGATACGCCGCGTTCCCGACGAACCCGCCGAGGGCCATGCGCTGGCCCTGTTGGGCGACCCGTTCGGTACCGCGGTGGTGCCGCTGCCGGCGCACCCGTCACCGGGTGAGGTGGACGAGGTCCGGGCGCTCGCCGGGCGGCTGGCTGACGCCGTCGGCGTTCCGGTGCACGCTGGTGCGGTCGTGACGACGTCCGACGGAGTCCCGGCGGCGGTCACGCAGGCCGAGGACGTCCTCGAGCTGGTCGTCGCGACCGGCCGGCCACCGGGCGCCTGGTTCCTGGACGACGGGGTGGTCCCCTACCAGCTCACGCGCCCCGGTCCAGCGCGGGATCTGCTGGTCGAGCGCATGCGCGTGCTGGACGAGCACCCGACTGGGAGGCCACGCTGCGCGCCCTCCTCGCCTCCGGACACGATCGCCGACGTACCGCCGAAGCGCTGCACGTGCACCCGAACACGGTCGACTACCGGCTGGGCCGGATCGCACGGGCGTGCGGAATCGACCCCGCCGACCCCGCCGGACGGCCGGCCGCGCTCGCCGCCCTGGCGGTGCGCGACCTGGAGCGTCATCGCGCTCGCTGACCCACCACATCACTGGAGATCGCATCGTCTACGAGGAGCCGAAGGCGGACCGCAGCCGCCGGACCGTGGCCCTGCCCGCCCGACTCGTCGAGGCGCTCCGAGCTCACGGGCAACCCAACTCGAGGAGCGCATCGCCGCCGGCTCGTTGTGGCAGGACCACGACCTGGTCTTCGCTCGGCCCAACGGCCGATCGAGCGCACGTCGGACTGGCGCTCGTGGAAGGCCCTCCTGCGCGAAGCGGACGTGCGTGGGGTCCGGCTGCACGACGGGCGGCACACGGCGGCCACGCTGTTGCTCTCGGAGGGCGTGCACCCCGGGGTCGTCATGGAGGTCCTGGGCCCCGCACGGATGCGCACGACGACGGACACCTACAGCCACGTGATGCCCGCCCTCGGCGGCGACGCGGCAGACCGCATGGGACGTGCGCTGTGGGACCGGCCTGGCACCGCATCCGCGCCAGTGGCCACCACGTTGGCAGCGAAGATGACTCAGGCCGCTCTCCGATTCGGAGAACGGCCTGAGTCATCGGGGTGGACCTAGAGGGTCAGCTATCAAGTCCGTCGGTCCGCTTCCAGCGCCTCCTGGGCAGTTGGCGGTCACTGCCCGCTGGTGAACCGTCACGAACGAAGGCCACTCCCCCGCGCCGACGACACACGGCGGAAGACCGTCTCGGCCCCGAGCGGGTTGCCGAGCTCCTCGCCCACTACCAGGCCGGCTTCCCGACCACGCAACTGATGCGGACCTACGGCCTCGGCAAAGGCGCTGTCCTGCGACTGCTTGACATCCACGGGGTAACGAGGCGACGGCAAGGCCTGCCGCCGTTTGAGGTTCAGGAGGCTCTCCGGCTGTACGGCCAGGGCTGGTCACTGGCCCGCATCGGCGAGCGGTTCGGTCGGCACCACAGCGTCATTCTGCGAGCGCTGGAGCGGGCCGGCATGCCGCGACGGGACCAGCATCGGCGACCGCACTCGCAGCCAGGAGCCTGACTGCACACTCCGCCACCCCGGCAGCATCGGAGGGATTGAAACGCGGTGCAGCTGACGATCCCGGCGATGGTAACCCTGCCCCTTGCGGCATCGGGTTCACACTGGAAGTCTTCCTGTGGCCGCGTGTACCTACATGTAGGAGCACCGGATGGCCGGCAACAGAGCTGTGATCTTCGCGGGTCCGGGCAAGGTCGAAGTCGTCGACCTGGACTACCCAAGGCTCGAAGTACAGGGCGGCCCCGGGGTCAGCTCCCGCAACGTCGGACGCAAGACACCACACGGCGTAATTCTCAAGACCCTTCTTAGCAACATTTGCGGCAGCGACCAGCATATGGTGCGCGGGCGAACCGCCGCCCCGGAGGGGCTGGTGCTCGGCCACGAGGTCACTGGGCAGATCGTCGAGAAGGGCCCCGACGTCGAGTTCCTCGACGTCGGGGACATCGTGAGCGTGCCCTTTAACGTTGCCTGCGGCCGGTGCCGCAATTGCAAGGAGGGCAAGACCGCCGTCTGTCTGGGAGTCAACCCCGACCGGCCCGGCTCGGCCTACGGCTACGTCGACATGGGCGGCTGGCCGGGCGGCCAGGCCGAGTACGCCATGGTGCCCTACGCGGACTGGAACTGCCTGAAGTTTCCCGACCGTGAGCAGGCCCTGGACAAGATCCGAGACCTGGCAATGCTTCCGGATGTCTTCCCCACCGGCTACCACGGCTGTGTCACTGCCGGGGTCACCACCGGCTCGACCGTTTACATCGCTGGCGCTGGTCCAGTGGGAATAGCGGCGGCCGTCTCAGCACAACTGCTCGGCGCCGCAGTAGTCATCGTAGGAGACATCAATCCCGATCGGCTGGCACAGGCCTACGCATCCGGCTGCGAGGTCGTCGACGTCTCCTTGGGCGACCCGAAGGAGCAAATCGAGCAGATCCTCGGACTGCCCGAGGTCGACTGTGGCATCGACGCTGTCGGCTTCGAGGCCCACGGACTCGGCGCGGGCGGCCTGCGCGAGCAGCCGGCGACTGTCCTCAACTCCCTGATGGACATTACCCGGGCCGGCGGCGCCCTCGGGATCCCGGGCCTGTATGTGACCGATGACCCGAGCGCTGTTGATGCAACTGCCCGGCACGGGTCATTGTCACTCCGGATAGGGCTCAGCTGGGCCAAGTCGCACGCCATTTTCACAGGTCAGTGCCCGGTAATGAAGTACAACCACCGCCTGATGATGGCGATCCTCAGCGGTCGCGTGCAGATTGCTCGGGCACTCAACGCGACGGTCATCCCGCTCGAGGCAGCCCCACCCAGCTACCACCAGTTTGATCAGGGCGAGGCCAGGACGTACATGATCGATCCGCATGGGTTGATTCCTGAATCACCACCTTTCCCACGTGCGGGTCAGCGCAGTGTCGGGTCGCCGGCCACACGTGAGTACACGCTGACTGCCCAGGACGAGACTACCTTCGAGATTGTCCGTATCCCTCCAGATGCGCCGGGCCCCTATCGGCCCGATCACACCGGCCTCCGCTTCTACTACATTGAACTAGCCCGCCCAGACGGCAACGAGCATCGAAACACCGAAACATGGCGCCCCGAACGGGCATACAGTTGGCTCGCAGAGCACCTGCCAAAAGTCTCAAGCGACATAATCCTCCTGGCCGTGGTGGGCAGCAAAGACCAGCTTGGCGCCTACCCGTACTGGAAACTCGGGGCCATCCCTTACATTGCTTCGGAAGGCTGGAAGGAGAAGCTGCGAGACCTACTCCGTCCTCCAATACGAGAAGATGAGCTCAATGTCACGGTAAATGAGTCGCCTCCCGACCAAGCAAGCATTCGAGCCTTGGAGGAACACGGGCGCCGCATGGGTGAACTGGGCGCTCCTGAGTGGGTCTTGCAGCACGAACCAGAGAATCGGTTCGACTAGGCGGAGGCCTCATCACCGGGGAGAGAAGATGGACAACCAGCTGTTTCTCCACTCCTGTGAGATTGACGATCACTTTTTTGCCGTTTCAGGCCTTTCAGATCCAATCAGTCTCAGAGATCAAATGCTGCGAGCATACGTGCTCGCGCAGCGCATCCCTGCTAGTTGGCTCCAAGGTGACGAAGAGCCGGTTGTCGTCATAGGCGCTGGGGCTGCTGGGGTAACGTTTGCCCTTAGCGCAGCAAGGCGGATTGAGGCTAGCAAGAATCCCCGCGTCAACATATGGATTGTCGAGAAGGAGGCACAGTCCTTCTCCATGCAGGCTAAGGTTCCTAGTCGACTGATTGATCCTACACAGTATGACTGGCCAGAGGACCACTGGGCAGACAAAATCTTGCCAGGCATTCCCATGCCGCTAGATTTCCCACGGGAAACCGCGGACCGCCTGGCGACGCATTGGCGATCCATATTAAGGAGGGAGGGGATAACTAAGGATTCCTCACCAGTGCGACTGGTCACGAACACGAGAGTAGAAATTCAAGGTAAGCATCCCAACCGAGTTGCATGGCTTATTCCCAGTGGCGGTGGAGGCCCATTGTCCGTCCGTGCAAAACTCCTCGTATATGCAGGAGGAGCCGGCCGGGAAAGGACCTGTTTGGAGAGCCACGGGGGCGAAGAGACGGGAGCCGTATATCGCCACTTCAGGTCTGAAGGCTTCTGGGAAGAAGATGACTACGAGTCCCTCATACGCAATCCGCCGAGGATCCGAGCAACATACCCCGAGGGAACGCCGCTCATATTCGTCTCCGGCGGAAGCGACGGAGCGCTTCAGGACTTCATCAGAGTGGCAACCGGCTTGCCGAGTGCGCGCCACGTCGTGAACGAGCTCCCCCCAGACGCCTCTAAGCGCCTTGCGGCGGGCTCGCGTCTGGCCTGCGAGCAAGAATGGCGCCACTGGGCGTGGGGCGATGACACCGGGTGGTGCGCGGCGGCGAAAGAGGCAGAGGATGAGATGTTGGATGCCATCGCGCAGGCTTATCAGGTTGCAGGCTTCTCGCAGGCTTTAGACAAACTGCTGCACGGGGTTTCACGCACCCTCCGCGTCTCGATTGCGCACCCCCTCCTGCACTTCGAGAATAGATATCCTCTAAATAGTCTTCTTGCGCTGATGCTACTTGAACACGCGCGGCGTAGAGAATACAAGATATCTCGGCTACGCCTTACACGATTGGTACATGTCAAAGGGCTGGGACACACCTGTAAACACAATCCGGAGGAATGCAAACGCTTCGTGCATTTCGTTCGCGTCGAATCAGCTCTTGGCGAACCGGAGACGCGCTGCCCACCGGCTGACAACGGAACACGCGATGCTAAATACTTTGCAGTTGACAGACTTATCATTCGCCACGGCCTTCAAGGCCGGCCACTTTGGGCAACGTCGGTTCCACACCGCCAGATGCCGCCTTATTACCTGGGGCGTCGACACAATGGCGCTCCCTTGATGCCTACTGCAGTAAGCGGCTGACCACTAGGAACTCACCCGCCAAATCCTTGACGGGTGCCGTGGGCGGGCTACTTCTCCCATCACCTACACGGCGATCATTGACTTCGATGACACCGACCTCGCCGTCGCCAAGCGTAGCGTGGCCCGGCTGCGCCAAGACCTCGCTCAAGGCGACAGCCACGTCCTAATGGCCCGAGTCAGCAGCATCTGGCGGGCCCATGACGCACGCCGAAACGTTTAGCGCGCCGCCTTGGCGTAAATGTTTGACGGCGCCCCGCATCGTCATCTGCGTCAACATGCTCGGCGAGGGCTTCGATCTGCTTGCCCCTCGAGGACGTCCTTCGAGGCGCTCCGTAGAGTCAGCCTCTGGTCTGGCGGATGGGTGTAATCACCACAGCCGCCCTCGTCCTGCTTCACCATCAGCTTGACCGGACTCCATGACCACCGACCTAGTCGAGCCGTTACTGGCAAAGGCCGATCACCCGGCAGTTTGCGGCCACGTTCCATGATGCCCATATTGCGCCTGCAACGCCTGCCCGTTTGACGGGCCTGTAATGCATGCTGTAGGACATTGTCCCCGCCATTGTCACATATCCCGGCGCGCTTGCCACGTCTGAGCGATGCGGTCAGCCACGTTGCCTAGGCCGGCGTTCTCATAGCGATGACCGGTTGGCCAGATGTGGCCAAAGCCGTCGTTCTGCCAGCGGGGCACTAGATGAAGATGCAGGTGAAAGACAGTCTGCTCGGCGGTCGCCCCGGCCGACGTAATAAGGTTCATGCCGTCGACCGCCAGTGCCGCCTGAATCGCCTGACCGACGCCGATGCAAGCCCGCATCAGCGTCTCAGCCAACGGTGGCTCAGCTTGCCACAGGTCGCTGACGTGTTGCCGCGGGACGACAAGCGTATGCCCCGGCGTCGCCGGGTTCAGCGGAAAGAAGGCCAGCCAGTCAGCTGCCTCGGCCACAACCTCAGTCGCGACATCCTCACCACGAGCGATGCGGCAAAAGACGCAGCCGTCGTCCTGCGTCGTCATTTGCCAGCCGTCTTGGCTGCCGCCTCAACCCAGCGGCCCAGGTTCTGGTAGCCGTTGTCATTGTTCCAGAGGTAGAATGGGTAGCCGGTCGGCAGCTTTCCGCACCGGTCCGTAGTCCGCCCGTCGAGGCCAGCAATCTTGCTAACGTCAATACCGAGCAGCCCGTTGCCACGAGCCTTACTCGCCTCGATCTCGTATCGCACCCAGCGGCTCCAGCAGGTCTTTGCGCCCACCAGGACAACGGTGACCGACGTGCCCTTCAGTTGGTTGTCAATCCATGCCTTGATGGCAGCGTCGCCCTGCCGCTTCACCTTCTCAAATTCTGCGGCGTCATAGAAGCCGGCCGCTTGCCGGGTCTGCGTCACCCAGCTGTTGCGGACAACCATGGCCCGCTTGACGTCCTGGTATTTGAAGCTGAAGAAGACTCTACGCGCCATCAGTAGCCCCTCGCAGCAGGTAGATGCCAACTAGGTCCATGAGCAGCAATGCGCCGTAAAATGAGACCAAGTGCCACCGGACGCAGCTTCGTGCCCACGTCCGCGCCGCCCGTGTCCGATCGATCTTCATTGAAAAGTCGACCGCACTGGGGTGCAAGGCCGCCGATGTCTCGTAGAGCTTGCGAAAGCCTCGTTCGAGCCAGAGGTAGTACCCGTCCAGACCCCAGAAAAGAAGTGTAGAGACGGCCGCAATGACCACAAGGCCAACTTTCGACTGAACTGCCGCAAAACTGGCTAGTGCGGTAGCCAGCGTGATCGCCCAGCCCTTGAACAGAAAGGAATTGGTAGCAAGCCTACCAATAATGGCTTGGATGTGATCTAGGTGTTTAAGTTTGATCTCCATTGACACGAGAGTTGCTCCTGTCCCCATCATACCCGCTTGGGTTGATTATAGAAATGGCCTATCCGACATGGAAGTGCGCGACCGTATAGGGACAACCGCCTCGTTCGCCCAATTGAGCGCCCGTCCACCTGCGCCGACTACTGCGGTCGCTGATCGAGCAGCAACCGGTTGGCCCGGTGGGCACTGTCCTTTTCCTGCAGAAGGTCTTGTCGGACAGCAAGCACCTCCCGTAATGCCGCCAGGGAAATCTGCACTGCTTCCTGGGCAGCTGGAGGCACCGCAGCTTCCTTCAGTTTATCGGAGCCGTGAACAATCTTGCTTCGCAGGTCATAGAGCTTCTTGTACCTAACTTGGCGCGCCGCTCGATCGTCAGCATCCGTACCGAGCAACCAGGCCAGAGCCGTCGTGATGCGGAACGTCGTCTCTTGTGTCGCGCCGAACAGATTTTCCCAGACCACCACGGCGTCGACCAGGACGTCGTCCTGCTGCGTCCGTTCGGATAAGGCCTGCAACATACGGCGGATCGCAATGGCCGTGCTCTTCGTCCGATGCTGGCGCAGCAGGCCAGACCACTTCTGCCACGCCGCGACGTCAGCGTCGGTCAACTGACGGGGCACCAGATTCGGCGCTCGCCGGGTGTCTACCCAGGCCGGTGCGGCCGCCGATGCGAGCGGGTCAAGCGTCAGCTGCCAACTGAGGACCACCAGCGCCGGCTGGTCTTCCTGCTCGAGGGCCAGGCCGAGGCGCAGATTTTCGAGCTCCTGCCACACCCGCCCCTGCAGTTCCGTCAGCTCAGCCGGCCATGGCGTCAGGACATCGAAGTCGTCCTCCCGAATGACTACTTTGTAGGGCACCTCGAAGCTGACGACGACGTCACCGGCGTAGTCGATGACCACGTTGGTGCCGTCCGACGTGGTCGTTTGTAGCGTGCCGGCCAGCCCGGTCCGTCGGATGATTGCCCGATCCTGCTCGGCCACGCGGCGGATACTGGCCCAGCCGAAGTCCAGAACAGCGGTCTCTGGTGGGAGCAGGACGCCCGTGAGGCCCAACCGGACGGGCACGGTCGTCGACTTGCCCTGGATTGCCCGCCGCAGCGTCCGCAGGCTCACGGCCAGCTTGTCAGCCACCGCCTCGAATGAGGGCGTGGCCACGTCGAGGCGGGCCCACTCCCAGGCAATGACAATCTGCTGGTCGGCGAAACCCCACAGCTGGACACTGCCGCCTTGGCCGGTGCTCCGGAAGACGTTGCCCATCCAGCCCGAGCCTTCATGCTCAGCCGTGAACAGCTTGCCCAGAGCCGGGTCCGCCAGCACCGCCGCCTCCAAGTCGGCACGACCTGGATGGTTGAAGGTCAATGACGACAAGGAAGGCCGGTGCATGAAGCGGTCGACTGGTAGTAGCAGCAGCGAGTAGGCCTCCTGCAACTGGGTCAGCAATTGGCGCAGGACCGGATCGGACGACGACGGTGGCGGCGGCAGCGCGCCGCCGGCATGCCGCCGTAGCAGGGTCGGGACACCCTGGCCAGCCTCAGTAAGATACTGACCAAGGAGGAGCGGCACCTGCATGGCTGCCGTGTCATCATTCGCGGTTAGGGCCGGCTGCAGTAGGGTCGCTAACTCCACCACTACTTGGGCTTGCGGTGCTGAGGCATGGCTGACAAAGTTATCCATTGCCACTTCAGCGGGGATGTTGAGGACGTACCGCAGGAAGTCGTCCCCTAGATAGGCCCGCAGCTGCGGGAGGGCCATATCCAGCATTATGACCCGGGGGCCTTTCTGTTAAATTCTTGGGCGAGATGCTCTAAATCATCGTCGCGCACCTGGATCCGTGGCTCATCCTCGAAGTGGTAGGACACATACGACACGGACCCGTCGCGACGCGACTCGAAGAAGTAGCAGGCGTGACGGGTACGACTGGCTGACGGCCCGATACGCACTAGCGGCACCAAGGCCAGCGTGGGGCTGATGACAGCGTCGCGGCTCACGAATGTCAGTTGGCCACTCTCCAGCGGCTCCCGCGTCTGCAGTTCAAACTGCTCGAAGATGGCGCTCGGCCCGCGGAGCCGCTGCGCTTGCGCGTAAGTGTGCACGCCATTTTTGTAGCGACCCTCCTCGGCAAGCGCCAGATCGACGTCTTCAAAGGCATCCCCTACCGCCTGCTCTAGTCGCCCGAGCTGCACTTCCAATGACCCCAGCCAACTTGCCAGTTGATCGGCACTGACGATGCCGCCATGCGCACGCTGGTTACGGACGTGACGTGCAGGGTCTAGTGACGCCCAAAACGACTTCTCAGACAGCTTACCCACTAAGGCTTCAGCCGGCGCTGCGGCCTCGGCCAGTACCAATTTGTAGTCCTTGTCACCGGCCAATCGGCGGACGTTACGGGCGAGCGTCTGCCCAAGGCCGAGCCAGAGCCCAAAATCAGCGCGGTCGAAGAGCTGCCGTCCCGGTGGGGCAGCATTGCTGAGGTCCCTCTGTACCTGGCGAAAGAGCTCAGCGTCAGCTCGAAAGACACTCAGCAGGGCTGCACAGGCGAACTGAGCTGTAACTTCGAAGAAGTTCAACAGACTCTGCACCCTGGCGTCCGGGTCACGCGACACGGCATAGCGCTGCAGCACAGACGCCAGCGGATACGGCAGCGCCTCGAGCCAGCGGCGCACCGGGTCGGCCTTCGCGGCGCTTTCCAGCCGCTCAACGACCCGCCGCGCCTGCTCAGGATGGCGCCAGAGGTCCCCGCGGAGCCGGGCCACGGTTGCTTCCATGCTGGCCAGGTGGCTGGCGGCGCTGATCGCCTCATCCTGCACCGCAACGGCCGGCACGGGTATCTGCACGGCGGCAAGCGCCGAGGCCTTGATGTTTGGAAGGGTCGAGCCGGTGGCCACCGCTTCCCGCAGGCGCCGACCGATAGGGCTCGACAGCAGGGCAGCCACGTAGTCAGCCCGCGCCTTCGCGGGGTCGAGCTGGACCTCAATCAGCCGGTAGAGGTTTTTGCCCTCAAGGTCTGGCGGGGAGGTGCGCACCGCACCGGCGCCGAGCGTCGGCACGTAGACGGCATTGGGCGGCGCCCCGTACGGCTGCGTGGGGCGCAGGTTCAGGCTGCGAACTATCCCGAGATCGCCGAGCGGCTGCAGCTGCTCGGCCCCGAACGCGTCCGCCAGCTCGCGCTGCAGGACGAACGACCCCCAGCCGGGGTAGTCCAGTGAGGTCAGGGCGCCAAGGTGGAGATTGGCCGGGTTCGGCCGGCGGGTCAGCAGGTTGTCGATGAGCTCGGTAATCGGCGTCCTAGCGTCAAGTCGCCCGACGAAAAGCGCGTCAGCAGGGTCCTGCTCGAAGATGGCAAGCGACGAGGTGAGGTTCGTGGCGGGCGCGAAGCCGGCCTCCACAGAAATGACCGCCGTCAGGTGCAGCCCGGCTTCAGCGCAGGCTTGGCGCAGCTTGCTGCCCGCGTCCCAGAACAGGCTGTCGGTCGTGTGGTAGACGAGCCGTCCGCCTGGCGCGAGCAGTTGACGCGCCTGCCAGAGCACGGCGCCAGCCAAGTCCCGCCCGGCCGGTGTCGCCAGCTCGGCCGCGGCGCGGCTAGGCGGCTGCAGACCAAGCGGCGGTGCAACGAAGACGAGGTCGTAGCCGTCAAGGAGCTCGCGCCGCAGTGACAGGAGCGGATCACCCAGGCGCCAGTCGATAGCCGGCGCCATGGCCCGTCCGAGTTCCCACAGCGGTCGGTGCGGGACAACGCCGACAGCCGCAGCGGTGATCCCTTCGGTCAGCGCTGCAAGTGGTAATGGCGAGGTGACATACGGATCGAAGACCGAGCGCGGTGCAAGCCGCCGTGCGAAGGCCTCGAGGAAGTCGAGCAGGTACAGCGGACGGCCGAACCCGCCCCTGCCCTCGGCCATGGCAAGATCCGCGACATCCCGCCACCTGACCACAGTCCCCTGGGCGGCGGCGCTGGCGACGATCCGGCTAACGTCCAGCACTCCTGCATGCCGAAGGCGTGCCGCCTCAGTCCAGAGTGGATTAGCACCGCGGTCCGGCAGTTTCGCGGTGCCGCGCGCGGCGTTGCTGTGGCGGGGCTTGGCGTCGTCAGTCATGTCCGTGAATCAGGCTGCCGCCGCCCCTTCATTACTAAGCTGCCGATCGAGTGACTGCCGCACCAATCCAAGCACGTAGGGAATGTCGTCGACGTTGGCGAGGCCAACCTCGACGTCACCGTTCCCCCAGCGCCCGAGGTTCGTAACGTCCTTGGCCAGACCCTTGGGGTCGTTCAACTCAGGGAACGGCATATTGAGCGACAACCGCAGTCGGGCGGCCTGCGGCACGACGTCGACGACGTTCGTCTCGGCCTTGTAGGCGATGTACAGCTTGAGGACCTCTTCTGAAATGTTCGGGTCGAGCTCGAGAAGGGCCGTGCGGAACGTCTCAAACAGGTTGCGCATTGGGCGGCCGAGGGCAAGGTGCGGGTGGTCATCGAGGCTGTAGCGCGACTGAGCAGCCCCCGCCGCCTTCGGCCGGTAGGCGGCGAGCACACTGTTCTCGATCGCCGGACGGCTCCAGACGGTCGCTGCCAGGCAGGCCAGGCGAGCCGCTCGGGCGTCGATGGCCGCCTCCTCCCAGCGCTCGACCGCCCCAAGGCCGTCGTTGAGGCGCAGCGGACTGTGCTTGAAGCCGCCGTCCATGTCGCGTTTCTCGACGAACGGCCGGTCGCTGTACTCACTGTTGTAGCCAGTCAGCGTCAGGTTGCCGATGGTGTGCAGCTTGGCGGCGTGAATGCGCTCCCAGTCAGAACCGAGCTCCTGCCGCCACTGCTGGGACAGGTTCTCGTTCTGCGGCATTATGTGCTCGATCGTGTACTCGTCGACAATGGCCCGTTCCTTGCGGCCATGATTCTCCAGCCGGCGCAACCAGTAGGAGCGGCGCGGCAAATTGTACATGTCGCGGGTCACTAGTTCGCGGGTGAACTCTTCATCGTTCGGAAAGCGCCGGTAGGACGGCAGCAGCAGGAAGCCGGCCTGGACACTTTCCAAATAGCGGTCCTTCTTGAGCGACCGCCCGAAGGTGGCGAAGGTCTTGTTCAAGGAGTTCGTCGGGATGGCGCAGATCGCCCGCCGGAAGACGTAGGCCTCGATGAGACGGAGCGCACGCACAAAGTCGGCGCGCGTCAGGACGTCGGTGGCGTAGTCGCGGTACAGCTCAAGTAGCAGCGGGTAAGCGACGTCGACCTTGAGGTCGCGCAGGTCGGCGAAGGCCTCGGCCAGCGCCTGGTCGCTTTCGCGCTTCAAGGCCATGGCGCAGTAGTAGCCGGCGTAGGCGTGGACGTCGGCCACCAGCGCATCAACGCCCGCCTGAGCCACGGCCGGCCGCCGGGCATAGGCCTTGAAGGCGTCGTAGACGGCCCGGACGTTCGGGATGTCACCGGTCTTGACCGTCAAGTAGTGCCGCATGAACGAGTCGAAGTGGGCGCCGTAGCCCTCCTGGCCGAAGCCCAGTTCCATCGGCCGCCAGTGCCGCTCGTACAGCTCAGTCTGGTGCTTCGGCTCCAGCCCCATCAGCACGTAGTTGCGGATGAGGTCGGCCTGGCTGAGCTCGCGGCCGGTCGAGTTCATGCTCTCGAAGATCAGCTGCGGGTTGTCCTGGGCGCGATTTAGCGAGACATCGACGATGACCAGCTTGCTCAGGCCCCGACAGAGCGGCGCCAGGTCACCGTTCAATGTCTTGACCTGCTCGTCGAACAGCTCGAAGTTCTGAGCGATGCGCAAGGAGCCGCCCTCTGGCAGCGGCCGCTGCTGCACCAGCGCTGTCAGGCTGTCCTTGTCGGTCTGAGTCAGCAGCAGCTTGAAGGCCTTCTCGCCGTCCTCAAGTGGGTTGAGCAGGTAGTAATTGCGCAGCTTCTTGGCCGAGAAGCCCTCAACCGGCTCCGTGTCAGCGAGGTGCCTGGACAGCGCCTCCAGCAGCAAGGTGACCGTCGTCAGACGCTGCTGGCCGTCGATGACCAGCAGCGGCGACTGGCTGGAGACCTGATACAGCCCCTGCTCGACGTAGACGACCGAGCCGACGAAATGGGCGTTGACGCTGTTCTCACGGCCAGCCCGCATGATGTCGGTCCACAGCTGCAGGCACTCGTCACGCCGCCAGCTGTACGTTCGCTGGTAAATCGGGATCACGAACTGCGGCGACTTCTTAAGGAACTGCAGTAGGGAGGCCTCCGTCGCCTTCATGCTGAGCTCTCCACAGCGAGCGATCGCGCCAGCCATGCTCGAGGTGCGCCATCAACTGTTGACGACGCCGCTTGGATCCTTCGCTCCACCGCCTCAAGTCGGTCGAGCGCCACGTTCACAACACGCAAGATTTCCTGCTGTTCAGGTACAGGCGGCAACGGCACGGGGACTCGAGCGAGCGAGACTCCAGTCAAGTGAGCAATGCCCGAGCCCGTAAAGTAGTCCTGTAGGCGCCCGGTCTGCGCGTGCATTTGAAGCACCAACACAAGCCAATCCGGCAGGAGCGCCCCATCGCACCGAACTCGGTGCAGCGCCTTCTGGAAGCGCATATTGGAGGCAGTCTCACGCCATACAGCTGCACGACCAGGCTCACCGCCTTCACAGACGAGGACATCTCCGGACACAAGCCCATACCTGTCCGCCTCATGTGCCTCGAACCGCATTTCCTTGAGGTCGCTCAGGTCGAACCCACGCCATCGCACATTGACATTGCGAAGATACGCAAGCGACTCTCCCTTATTCTTCGCCTTGTCCAACATCTTACCCAATACCGACTCCGCTACAGCGGCAAGAGGAACCCACGACCAGCTTTCAGGCAGTTCTGGTGGTCGATCCTCATTGAAGTCATGCAGCACTTGCTGGCGCTTCTTCGGCAAGGAAGTCAGGACCGCAGCGTTATCCCATTCGGATTCATTGGCATGAGCAACACGCCAGGTCTCGGACAGCTTGCCTAGTCCTGCCGCCAGGACCAAGTCACTCGGCAAGCGACTGACCACCTCAGTTGCCGCGTGTACACGCTGCAGAACCTTGTCCCGTGCTCTATCGACCGCTGCAAGCTCAACTAAGACAGTCTCCTGCTCAGCACTATCAGGCAGCAAGACCTCCGTACCTTCAAGAAAGTCGTCCACCTTGAGATTTCGGATATTCGTTGTAGCCGTCTGAAACTGCTCTGTATGCCCTGCCGCATAGAGCAAGTCGAGTTGACGCTTGACAAAGTCAGGGTGCACCCCCGTCCGCAAACGCAGCTTGCGGCAGAAATTGGAGCAGATCAGCGGCATCGCAGCCGAGGCCACCGCCTCCTCGTCAATCAGCAAGACTCGGCCGACAGGCTGCCCCGGTCCTCCGCCTGAAACTTCTAAGACCAGGTCGCCTGGACGTAAGCGGCGCCGATCAAGAGCCTTGGCTGGGATGCGCCTTGGAGCAGCATCCTCGGCCCGTCGCGTCTCCCAACGGCGAAAGTCAGCACCTCGAACAACCAAGACGTCGACGTCATCTTCACGCTGGGACGCAGGCTCGCTCCCCCAGAGGCCACCGATGGTGTCCTCTACGATGCTTTTCAGGCTAACGCGGTCACCATGCAATATCTTCACGCGGACTCCTCGCCCGCGTCGAGCAACGCTTGGAGGTCACCGAGCTCGTCGAGCGCAAGCTGCAATTCTCCCATCGCCTCTGTGATCAGCTCCAGCGGATCCACAAGGTCGTGACCGCCAGTTAGCTCGTCATCGCGAAGCCATTTGAAGGCGTCAAGTTTGTAGTGATGAGCCTTCACCTCGGCGATGGAGAATGAGCGCCAACGGCCTGTGGGAGAGTCGTCTGGTGTCCGCGAGCCCAATCCATTCGGATCGGAACCGTAGCATCGCTCGAACTCGGCGAAGTGATTCTGAGTGAGAGGACGGCTCTTCTTGGTAACCTTGGGCACATTTGCCCGAGCATCGTAAATCCACGTACGCTCAGTTGGTCGCCCCTTCGTGAAGAAAAGGACGTTCGTCTGCGTACCCTCGGTATACGGACTGAACGTCCCGCGAGGACACCTTAGGACGGTGTGTAGGTCGCAATCCTCCATCAGTACCTTGAAAATCTCACCGGCCTGCTGCGCAAATAGAACGTTGTCAGGCACGACAACCGCTACTCGGCCACCTGGCTTCAAGATGGTCAGGATGTGCTGCAGAAAGTTGAGCTGCTTGTTGCTCGTCTGGACCACGAAGTCATCACGGTCCGGGGCCTGATTAGCACCCTTCACGCCAAAGGGCGGGTTGGTCAGGATGACATCGAAGCGCTGATCGGAGGGTGCCTCGTAGATAGAGTCTGCGTTGCTAATGTGCGGCTCTACCTGGTGTAGATAGAGGTTCATCAGCGCCAAGCGACGCGGTCGCTCATCGATCTCAGTCCCAAAGTACGTCTTAGTACGGATTCGCTTGGCCGTCTGGCGCTCGAAGGCACCACCGGTCTGGTGCAGGAGCCACTCGTAGGCGGCCACCAGAAAGCCACCGGTGCCAACGGCGGGGTCGCCAATGGCGAAGCTTTTGCTGACCCGTGGGTCAGGCTGGACGCAGCGAACCATCGTCTGGATGAGCAATCGCGGCGTGAAAAACTGACCGGCGCCCTTTTTTCCTTCAGCCGCCGCCTTCTCAAGCAGGCCCTCGAAGGCTGCCGCCTTGACGTCGACGTCAAGCGACGTCCAGTCAGTCTCGTCAATGACGCCGATGAACTGCTTGAAGCTCGTCGCCTTGCGCAAACGGTTCTGCGAGCCGGCGAAGATTTCGCCTAGGATGCCGTGCTGCTTGCCGAGCTCCTTCAGAACGCTATCGTAGTGCTCAATCAAATCACTGCCGCTGAACTTGGTCAGCGTCGGCCAGTCGCACGAGATTTCGACCGTGCGGCCGCTGTGGACTTCGACCGTCTTGTAGGTAGGCAACTCTATGCCGCGTTCGTCGGCCATCTTGAGAAATAGCAGGAGGGTAACCTGCTCGATATAGTCGCCGTAGTTCACGCCCTCGTGGCGTAGGGTGTGGCAGAATCCCCATAGTTTCTGAACAACGTCAACACTCATGCGGCAATTAGCTCCTTGTGCACGTCCGAGAGCAGCTCAGCTAACTGTCCCTCGAAGACCTTATTTGCCCGACCCCAGCCACCGCGGTTGGCCAAGACAGGTACGTTGTCAAAATCCTCGCGGTCGATCGTCAGGTTTTGGACGAGGTGCTGGCGGATGTACTCCAGCCACTTCTTCTGATCGTCGGTCAGCAGTCGACCGGCCGCCACGTGTGCCACGGCTGCGGCGACGCGCTCCTCGGCCGTCAGCAGACTCGAGCCGTCGATAACAGCCCACTTGACCATCGAGATGATGTCGATCAAGGCCTTGTGGTGCTTAGCCTCGTAGGCCTTGCGCAGGTTGGCCTCGGTGAAGCGCTCCGGCGCCTTGGTCAGCAGATCGCGCAAGTCGTTGAGGGCATCGGTACTCCAGTCCTGCGGCCGGTCAAGCATGACCTGCAGGGCCTCGATGTGCGTGGCGTTGTCACGCACGAAGCGCTCGAAGGCCTGAAGGTAGTCGTCGGGCTTGTACTCCCGACCGTCGGCCCCCCGGATCAACCAGCTCGACTCAACGGTGTCGGTGACGCCGTGGGCCACGATGAAGGTGCGCGGCGGCCGCTTGAAATTGATCAGTAGGTCCTGAAAGCCCTCGTTGCGCAGCAGCTGCATCGTCGGCAGGAACGCGCTATCCAGACGGGCCTGCAGCCCCTCGGCGAAGGTGCCGAGGTCGCCGTCCGGGATGTAGGCCGCCAAGGCCTCACGGGTGTCACCCGGGATCACCTTGTCGAGTCGGCGTAGCCGCTTGATCAGCCGATTGGTGTTGTAGGCCCGATCCCGGTTGTTCCAGATGTCGTCGATGATTTCGGCCAGCGATTTGGCGTCCGCAGCCGGAGGATCGGCCGTAATGTCCGTCGTGTTTTTGAAGTACTCCAGCAACGTGCCGTCGAAGCAGTCGAAGACGACGAAGCGGTCCTTGTCGCGGCATTTGTCGCCCAACCGGGTGCCGCGGCCGAGCATCTGCTCGAACAGGATACGCGACCTTACTGGCCGCAGAAAGACCAGGAACTCCAGGTCAGGGATGTCGACGCCGGTTGTCAGCATGTCGACCGACACGACGATCATCGGCTTCGGCCGGTTGCGGAACTCGCGGATGCGCTGCAGCGGCCGGTCGACGCTCTTGCTGCCGGTAATCTTGGCGACGAATTCGTCGCCGCGGTTGAAGATTTCCCGGGCCTGAGACACCAGTTGGTCGCAGTGCGAGGTGTGCTGCAAGTCGTTGACGGCGAAAACCAGTGTCTTCGGAAAGCGGCCACGCTCGGCCTCGAACTCGTCGGTGTAGCGCTTCAGATCCTGCAGAATCCTGCGATTCGAGTCCGGGGCAGTGATATCGCGCTCTAGGGCGGTGGTGTCGTAGGCCCGCTCGTCCTCGAGGTAATCGAACTGCTGCTCGCCTGACTCGGGATCAACGCTATCGACGACGTCGCCTTCCTTTAGGAAAACGCCGTGCATGCGCACGTGCGACTTGACGCGGACGACGTCGTAATCGACGAGCCAGCCTTCGCGCACGGCCCGCTCGTAGTCGTAGCGGTACACCAGCTTCTCGAAGTAGGCCATGGTGTGCTGCGCCGGCGTGGCGGTCAAGCCGATCTTGATGGCGTCGAAGTGGTCGAGGGTCTTGCGCCAGATGGCCGCTTCACGGGAAGTGTAACCGCGGTGGCACTCGTCGGCCACGATCAAGTCAAAGGCGTGGATAGGGATGTCCAACTTCTCTGCGTCGTCTTCCTGTTCTTCGCCGTCGGCGAAAACAGCCGCGTTGCCAAACAAGTTGATTGTCATGCGCTGAATGGTGCTGACGTAGACAAACGACGAACCGATCTTGGGCTCCGTCAGGTACGACTTCGGCAGGACGGTCGGGTCGAACGCTTCATCGTCACCAAAGTCTTCGCGTTGGAAGCGCTGCGAGTAAACCTCATAAAGCTGGTCGAATTTTTTGCCTGGCTCGGGCTCGAAGCTCTTAAAGGCCCGGACAGTCTGGGCGGCCAAAGCCTTGCGGTCGACGAGGAACAGGACCCGGCGTGCCGCGCCCGTCTTCATGAGGCGGTAGACCTCATTGACAGTCATAAGCGTCTTGCCGGTGCCCGTTGCCATGGTGACAAGCATCTTGCGGCGCCGCTTACGGAGCGCGTCTTCAATCGCCTGATTTGCATCCCGTTGGTAGGAACGCATCCGGGGGTGGACAGGCAGTGAGTCGAGCTTGGCTAGGTCACCGTCGTAGTCGCGCTGCAGCATTTCGTGCAGCCCGGCGGCGCTATGGAAGCCACTCACCTCCCGCGAACGGTTCAGTTCATGGCGGACGTCAGCAAAGAATACGCGCTCACCGTTGGTCGAGTAGAGAAAAGGCACACCGTACTTGCCCTGGTAGCGTGGCACTTGGGTGATGCCCTGAGAGTAGCGCTCCGCCTGGGTTAGAACCCCCTGTGGCCCAACCGTTAACCTCTTCGCCTCGACCACGCCGCGCACCTGACCATCGACACAGAGCGCATAGTCGGCCGGACCGCTGGCGGTCGGCCACTCCTCGACTGCAGTGGGCATGGCTGGCGCTTCACTATTCACTGAATTGAGCGACACAACCGGCCAACCGGCCTTTTTCAGGCGAGGGTCAATCCGTTCGCTACGGGTGGTGGCTTCGTTGGTCATGGTATTTCCCCCATTATACCGGCCATTAGACGTTCGAGAAAGCATAAGCGTGCGCTCCGACGCCGCCGGGCAGGCTCTCGAGCGTGTCGGACCGGTGACCCATGTGCGTGACGGGCAGACACGTACGTGCCCGGCGGCCGCGGACAACCGCCAGCTGTTGCCATGCGGCGCTGACGGGCACCACGGCGCTTGCCCTACGACGAAGCCGACTGGCCGGCGGCGGGCTTACCGGGACAGCTGCGCATCACGACCGTCGACCGGGGCTGCTGGCCGGACTGGTCGTCGCTGGCCATCACAGGTCCGCGATGGGCTGGGCCTCATCCGGTTCGGCTGGTTCACCACGGTCGACGCCCAGCAAGTCCGCAGTGGTAAGGCCGCCGGCAGCCTGTCGCAGCCGCCATGATCTAGCCAGCTGGGCGGTCGATGCCTGGCCGACGGCGCGGCACAAGCCAGAGGGAGCAAAGGGGTGTCGGACTTCGGTGACCAGCTGCGCGCCTGGCGGCAGAGCCAGGACCTCACTCAGGCAGCGCTCGCTGAGAGTCTGGGCCTGGCCGTGTCCCGGCCGACGATCGCCAACTTGGAGGCGGGGCGCAGTGCACCTTCCGCTGAGTTCTGGAGCGCCTTCACCCTCCGCTTCCCGCCGGCCGAGGCGCGGCTGAGAGCGGCCTACGAACGTGCCCGTGAGGAGCAGCTCCGGCGGTCGGTGAGGCGCCGCCAGCAGCGGCAGCCAGCCAAGGCCCCGGCCCCGCCGGCGCCGGAGAAGCTCCTCGGCGGCCCCTTCGTCATCGAGCGGCTCGACGTCGTCTACGTCTTCCGGGAGAGCCGGGCCCCGGAGGAGGTGCTGGAGCTGCGCCAGCTACGGGCGACTGCCCAGGCACGGGACTTCACCTTCAAGCTGGAGCACCAGGGAACCGCCGACTTCGAGACGGAGACCGAGGTCCTGTGGGGCGGCGTCCTGGCCGCCGAGCGGCGCCTCGCCCAGATCGGCCGGAGCCGGACCGTGTACCTGCGGCGGCTCGACCTTGGCCGGACGCTCAAGCGCAGCGAGCGCCACCGGTTTGGCATCCGGTACTTCGTCGAGCATGACCCCGCCCCTGCCCACCACATCATCGCCACGGTGACCGACCGAGCGGAGGTGGTCAGCCTGCACGTCAACTTCTGGGGCACCAAACCTCCCATTGACTACTGGCGCTTCGGGCCCCTGGCCGATGATGCCCTCGCTCCCGATGCCGTCACACCGCAGACGCGGCTGCGGCCAGACGGCAACCACTGCGTCTCGGCGGACTTCCAGCGGCCGGAGGTCGGCACCTCCTTCGGCGTCGCCTGGCAGTGGGATGAGGACCAGTAGGGCCTGGCGAGTGTTGACGCCGCCAACACCTGTCCTCGCCTGTTGAGCCCAGCAAACAGCAGGCCGACGGATCAACGATCCCCTGGTGCCCGCCATCCGGGCGGGCCTCAAGGGGATGGAGACCCACCATGTTCGGCATCTGGTCCAGTCGCCACCGGGCACTGACCCCGGCGGAGCAGGTCATCGAAGGGCAGCTGGTCGGCCGCCCGGCCATGCCTAGGGTTGTCGAGCAGGCCGTCACCTACGGCGTTGCCAAGCAGTACGGCAGTGCCATCGTCAACGGAGCCCGCATCCGCGGCATCCACTACGTCGCCCAGCAGGGACTGCGCGCGGTCGCCGACCTGGAGGACGAGGAAGCGGCGGCGGTGGCCCGCAACCAGTTCACCGGCGGCCAGCGGGCCCGCCGCATCGTCGACACCGCTGCCGACGGCATCGACGAGGCCGTCTACGTCACCGGCCGGGCCTTCTGATGGTCGAGACGGTCATCCTCGTCGCCAGCGTCATCGGTCTGCTGGCCGCCGGCTACGGCCTAGCGCTGTACCGGGTGCGGGCCGAACGGGCCCGGCTGGCCGCCTGGCGCCAAGTGGTGCAGGGCGAGTTCGTCGCCCTGCAGCAGGTCCAGCGCATCCATGACCTGTACTTCCAGGCCCGGGACGCCCTGCGCCGGTCGGGCCGACCGCCGGGTAGCACCACGTGACCGACACCAAGCCCGTCCCCACGGCGGGTCAGCCGGGGCGCTACGCCACCCTGTTGGCCGACCCGCCGTGGGACATCCTCCAGGTCGGCGGCTGCCGGCGCGGCGCCGTCCAGCACTACCCGCTCTTGTCGGTCGAGACCATCGCCCGGCTGCCGGTCGGCCAGCTGGCGGCGGACCAGGCTCACCTCTGGCTGTGGGTGACCAACGCCAGCCTGTTCGCCGGCAAGACGGTCATGGAGCAGTGGGGCTTCACCTACCGATCGATCCTGACCTGGGTGAAGCCCTACTACGGCATGGGGCAGTACTTGCGCACCCAGACCGAGCACTTGCTCCTCGGGACGCGGGGCAAGGCTCCCATCCTGTTCCGCGGCCAGGGCTCCTGGTTCTACGCCCCGGTGCAGGGCCACTCCTGCAAGCCCGAGGAGCAGTACGCCGTCATCGAGCGCTGCAGCCCGGGGCCTTACCTCGAACTGTTCGCCCGACGGCGGCGTCCCGGCTGGAACGTCTGGGGCAATGAGGTGCACTGCGATGTCGCTTTGTAAGCCGTCGGTCGACGCCGGGCCCTCCGTCCGGCGCCGATCGACCTGAACGGGAGGCCGGGCAGATGCGGCGCGGCTGGGAGTTCCTGGCATTGCTGGTCATCGGTGCCCTGTTGCTCCAGGCGGCCGTCGAGTTCATCCGCCCACTCATCCCCTACATGGTCGCCGTCGTGGTGCTGGGCGGCATCACCGTCACCGGCATCTCGATCTACCGCAACCACCGCTCCTGGTGAGCATGCAGTGGCGGCTCCTGCCCGGAGCTGCTGCCCAGAGGCCGCAGTGGACACATTCCGATCGTTTCGCTTCATCGGAGAAGGACAACGACCGCTCGGTATTGTGGAATTGCCATTCACTATTGAACGTCGCAGGCCTGCAACGCATACTGGTATTCATATCGTCGCACGTCCGCGACGGATGACATTAAGACACGAGAGGGGGTAGAGCTATGTCGAACAAAAGACGCCTGCGCATTCGCGCAATTCGGCGGAAGGAACCGGACCTACGCAAGCTGAGCCGGGCGCTTATCGAGCTGGCGAGCGCACGGGCCGAAGCGGATGCCGCAGCAGCCCACCGGGCGGCTTCGTCTGACAGCCCTACCCCCAAAGCGACGCCACCACCCAAGGAGCAGTCGCGATGAGCGCCGCCGCGGCGATGCCCAAGTGGCTCCGGCACCGCTTCCCGGTCGTCGTCGAGCCGGGGCAGCTGACAGCCCTGCTTCGGTGCTTCCACGGCCTGGGGAGCGATCACCGCGAACGGCCAGTCGCCTTCCAGGCCGTCGGGCACGCCGGTCATGTCGACCACTTCCTGCGGCTGCCGCCGCAGCGGCGGACCGGCCTGCTGGCCCAGGCCCGCAGCACGGTGCCCGGCCTGACGCTTGAGCCAAGTGACGGTCCACAGGTCGGCCAGCCGCAGGCGGCCTGGCGGTTGTGGTCGTCCTCCTCCCGCCTGCCGCTGCGGACCGACGAGCCGGCGGCCGTCAGTCAGGCCGTCCTCACCGCCCTCGCCGAGGCCGGCGCGGGCGAGAGAGTCACCTTGCAGTGGCTGCTCGGCCCGGTACGGCGGCCGGTCGTCGTACCAAGCAGGCACAGTCCGGTCCTCAGCGAGTCCTGGCCCAGGGCCCTCGCCAGCGCGCCGTTCAAGGCGCCCGCCCAGCTCGACGCCGAAGCGCGCCGCGCCCTCCGCAGCAAACAGGGTGAGGCCGGCTGGCGCCTGGTCGGTCGCATCGCCGTCCAGGCAGCCAACCGTGAGCGTCGGTTCAGCCTCCTCGGCCAGCTGCTCGGCGCCCTGCGCACCGCGGAAGGCCCCGGCGCCCGGCTCGGCGTCCGACCCGTCAAGCCCTCGACCGTGACCACCGTCCGGACTCCGCTGTTCTGGGGCCTGGCCTGCAACGTGCAGGAGCTGACGGCGCTGCTGGCTTGGCCGCTCGGCGAGCTGCCACTGCCGCCCGTCGCCCGCCGGCCGTCGCGCCTGCTGCCCGTACCGCCCGGTGTACCGACCACGGGCCGCATCATCGCCGTTGAGCCTCTGAACGGGCGCACGATCGCCCTGACGCCGAAGGACAGCGCTCAGCACCTCTGGGCGCTCGGTCCGACCGGGACCGGCAAGTCGACCGTCCTGCTCAACCTCATCACCCAGGACATGGCGGCCGGACGGGCCGTCGTGGTGCTCGAGCCGAAGGGCGACCTGATCAGTGACGTGCTGGCCCGTGTACCGCCCGCCCGCCAGGCGGATGTCGTCCTGCTTGACCCGGCTGACGAAGCGCCCGTCGGGCTTAACCCGCTGGCGACCCGTACCGCCCCGGAGCTTGTGGCCGACCAGCTACTGACCGTCCTGGCCCGCCTGAACGCTGAGAGCTGGGGGCCGCGACTGGCCGAACTGCTGCACGCCAGCCTGCTGACGCTCGCCCGGACGCCGGGCATGAGCCTGGCCGTCCTGCCGCCGCTGCTGACCAACCCTGGCTTCCGGCGGCGGGTGGTCGGGGCGCTCGACGACCCACTCGGCGTCTCGCCCATCTGGGCCGCCTTCGAGCGGCTAAGCGACGAGGCGCAGGCCCAGACGGTCGCGGCGGTGCTGAACAAGGTGCGCGCCCTGACCGCCCGGCCAGCGCTGCGGGCGGTCCTGGGCCAGGTGGAGCCGCGCTTCGCGCTGCCGGACCTCTTCTCCAGCCGCCGCCCAATCCTGCTGGCCAACCTGGCCAAGGGCGTCATCGGACCGGACAGTGCCCGGCTGCTTGGCACCCTGCTGCTCAACCAGCTGTGGCAGGCTGCCCTCGGCCGCCAGGCCATCCCGCCGGAGCGGCGCCACCTCGTTTCGGTCGTCGTCGATGAGCTCCAGGACTACGCCAGCCTCCCCGGCGACCTGGGCGACATGCTGGCCCAGGCCCGCGGGCTCGGCGTCATGTTCTCCCTGGCCTGCCAGCACCTCGACCAGCTGGCGCCCGCGCTGCGCAGCGGCGCCCTGGCGAACGCCCGGACACGGGTGGTCTTCCAGACCGCCGCTGACGACGCCCGGGTGCTCGCCCGCGGCCACAAGGAGCTGACCCCCGAGGACTTCACCCACCTGGCCGCCCACGAGGTCTACCTCCGCCTGAGCGTCGGGGCCGCCGTCACCTCGTACATGTCCGGCGAGACCCGGCCGGCGCCGCCGGTGGTCAGCGACCCGGCGGCCATCCGTGGGCTGAGCCGGGAGCGCTACGGCGTCCCCCGCCTGGAGACGGACACCGCCTTGCAGGCCCTCATCGACGGTCCGCGCGGTGGTGACCGACCCATCGGCCGCAGTCGGAGGCCCTCATGAGCCGCCGACCATGGTGTCCGGTCGCCTCTCCGGCCGCGTGCTGGACGCCCGGCACTTCGCCCTGGTCAGGCATGGTCTCGCCCCTCTCTCGGGACGGGACAGAGGTGTGGCACGGAGGTCCGTCATGACGTCCGTCCCCCGCCTCTCGGCGGCGCGGTTGGAGCGCTTGCGGCAGGAGCTCAGTCCGCGCGATTCGGCAGTGCTGCAGGACATCGACCGTTGCCGCCTGATGAGCGGTCGGCAGCTCCAGGAGCTCCACGTCGGCCAGGGCGAGACGGCAGCCCGGGCCGCCCGGCGCCTGCTGGCCCGCCTTGTACGCCACGGTCTGCTGGCCCGGCTGCAGCGGCAGGTCGGCGGGGTGCGGGCCGGCAGCAGCGGCTTCACCTACGGCCTCGGTCCGGCCGGCGTCCGGCTGCTCCACCCAGGAGCACCGCGTCGCCGGCTCTACGAGGTCCGCGACGGTTTCCTCAGCCACACCCTGGCGCTGAGTGAGCTGTACGTCCTCCTCCGCCAGGCCGAGCAGCGGGGACAGCTCGAGCTGCTGACGCTGGAGACCGAGCCCCGCTCCTGGCGCCGGATGCCTGACGGCGACTGGCTGAAGCCCGACCTACACGTCGTCATCGGCCTCGGCGAGGAGGCCTTGCACTCCTTTGTCGAGCTCGACCGGGGCACCGAGCACTCCCCGGCGCTGGTCGGCAAGCTGCGCCAATACGAGACCGCTTACCGCGGCGGCGTCGCGGCCACGGCCGAGGCCTTCCCCCGGGTGGTCTGGCTGGTGCCGAGCGACAGGCGGGCCGCCCAGCTGCGCCGGCTGCTGCACTCCTCGCGCCTGACGCCCGAGCTGCATGCCGTCGCTCTGCAGTCCGAAGCCTTGGCGGCCTTGACCGGGGGCGAGCTGGACAGCCGGCCGCCGCCCAATGGGCCCGACGTCCCAGATCACTAAGCAACGAAAGGAGGACCCATGAACCACGAACAAGCAGAAGACCAGGCCGCTCAGGAGACGCGCGTCGCCTGGGACGCCTTCCAGTACTGGACCGGCAGCCAGGACGTCGAGCGCTTCCACCAGGCCTACCTCGGCCGCTACCCGGACCGCCAGGCCTTCGGCCAACAGCTGCTGAGTGAGCTCGGCGCCGACCGGCGGCTGCAGCGACTGCCCGACTGGCTGCGGGCTTACGTCCGGCTCGACGGGGCGGCGGTGGTGGCCGACTTCGAGCAGGCCGGCCATTACCACGTCGTCGATGCGCCGGACAACGGCGGCACCTATGTCTTCGACGGCTATAGCTAAGCGGTAGTCAATATAAAATCGTTGCAGGCCTGCGACGAATGGACGATAATACAGGCATTAGATAGGAAATCCGCCCATGCACCACGAAACACCGCTCGGTACGTTACTGAGGAATCGCCGCCAGGAAGCCCACATCAGCCTCAGCCAATTGGCCGACCTGACGGGCCTCCACAAGTCCTATCTTGCCCGCATCGAGCTCGGCGAGGTCCGGCAGCCGTCAACCGAGAACCTGCAGCGCATCGCCGCCGCCCTGGAGCTACCGGAAGCCACGGTCTTTGGCCTGCTCGACGAACGGGCGCGCGACCAGCTGCCGCCGCTGCCGCTGTACCTGCGGGCCAAGTATGACCTGCCGGACGCCGTCATCGACGAGGTGACGAACTACGTCGCCCGCTACGGCGACCTAAACCGGGGCCCACATGACGGCGAGGACGAGGAACCCGATATGCACTAACCAATGAAAGGAGGGAGATATGAGGAGAAGGCGCATAACAGTTAACCAGGCCCGGGACGGCACGTCGCTGCCGACCTCGCGGCTGAGCGCGCACGGCGAGCGGGCGGTCCTGGCCGTCCTGCGCGCCAAGGCACCGCGCCGGGCACTCGACATGGCCGAAGCGGCCCAGGTCGCCGAGTGGCAGGCCACCGCCCTGCTTGAGCTGGCCGGCCTAACCCGGCCGCCGACCCCGGCGTCCCTGATCGCCGAGCTGCCCAGGGTGCTCGTCCGCATCGATCCAGACCTGCCGGTCTCCGGCTGCACCTCCTGGCAGGCCGGCCGCTGGCTGATCGTCCTGAACGGCTCCGAGCCGCTCGTCCGCCAGCGCTTCAGCCTGGCCCATGAGTACAAGCACACCATCGACCACCGCTACCGCGACGAGCTGTACGTCGACCGGCCGGGCCTCAGGGCCGATGCCCAGGCCGAGTTGGCGGCCGACTACTTCGCCGCCTCCCTGCTGATGCCCCGGCGCTGGGTGCACCGGGCCTGGGCGGACGGCAGGCAGCGGGTGGGCGAACTTGCCCGGCTGTTCGCCGTCTCGGCGCCGGCCATGGCCCGCCGGCTTGAGCACCTCGGCCTGGGGACAGCCTCGACGGGCCCAAGGCCGGATGACGGACAATCGCCTGCCTACACCCGCCTGAAGCGCCCCTGGTTGAGGAGTGCGGTGTGACCACCTCGAAGCCGCTGTCGACTGTCACCCAGCAGGCCGGCGAGCCGGCCACGGCGGTGGTCTACCTGCGGGTGAGCACCAAGGAGCAGGCCGAGCGCGGCGGCGAGGCGGAAGGCTTCTCCATCCCGGCCCAGCGCCAGGCCTGCTACCGCAAGGTCGAGGCCCTCGGGGCGAGCATCGTCGCCGAGTTCGTCGACCGCGGCGAGAGCGCCCGCAGCGCCAACCGGCCGGAGCTGCAACGGCTGCTGCAGTACCTAGAGCACCAGCCGGTGAGCTACGTCGTCGTCCACAAGGTCGACCGCCTGGCCCGCTCCCGGGCTGACGACGTCGTGATCAACCTAGCCATCCAGAAGAGTGGCGCCCGTCTCGTCTCGGTCTCCGAGAACATCGACGAGACGCCGAGCGGCATGCTGCTGCACGGCATCATGAGCTCGATCGCCGAGTTCTACTCCCGCAACTTGGCCAACGAAGTCTCCAAGGGCCTGATCCAGAAGGCCGAAGCCGGCGGCACGACCGGCCGGGCGCCGGTCGGCTACCGGAACGTCATCTACTTCGACAACGGCCGTGAGGTCCGCACCGTCGAGCTGGACGAGCAACGCGCCCCGCTCATGCGCTGGGCCTTCGAGGCCTACGCCAGCGGTGACTGGACCTTGCGCAGCCTGCTGACGGAACTGACCGAGCGCGGCCTGACCACCCGCCCGACCAAGGAGCGTCCCGGCAAGGCGCTCGTCCTGAGCCACTTCAGCCGCCTGCTGAAGCACCCCTACTACAAGGGCGTTGTCGTCTACCGCGGCGTCGAGTACCCCGGCCGCCACGAGCCGCTGGTCTCCGCCGAGCTCTGGCAGGCCGTCCAGGACGTGTTGGCCGCCCAGGGCTATGCCGGTGAGAAGCAGCGCCTACATCACCACTACCTCAAGGGCAGCGTCTTCTGCGGCCAGTGCGGTTCGCGCCTGATCGTCAGCCACGTCACGAACCGCCACGGCCAGCGCTACGAGTACTTCATGTGTATCGGCCGGCAGCAGCGACGGACCGGCTGCCGCCAGCGGGCCCTGCCGATCGACCTGGTGGAGGACCTGGTCGAGGAGCACTACAAGACGGTCCGGCTCGATCCGGCAGTGGCCGACCGGTTGCGGGAGCACCTCCGGGCCGAGTTCACCACCGCCAACCAGCGGCTCCTCGACGAGCGCAACCAGCAGCAGGCGCGCCGTCGGCAGCTCCTGGACGAGCGCCAGAAGCTGCTCCATGCCTTCTACGCCGGTGCCCTCCCGGTCGATCTCCTGAAGGCTGAACAGGCGCGCATCAGCCAGGGCCTGGCGGCCGCCGAGCGCTACCTGCAAGACGCCGAAGGCCGGTTCCAGCTGGCCCTGGAGACGCTGGACGACGCCCTGGCGTTGGCCGGCGACTGCTACCGCGCCTACGGCATCGCCGAGCCGAAGATCCGCCGCCAGTTCAACCAGGTCTTCTTCAGCAAGCTGCTGGTGAGCGACGACGAGTCGGTCGAGGGTGAACTGGCTCCGCCGTTCCAGCTGCTGCTGGCGCCTGAGCTTGCGGCAGCGGTCTCGAACTCCTCCGGGACGGCCATCGAGTCTTCGGTCCTGGCCCAAGGCCGGCAGACGACGTCGCGTCGTCCGCCAGCCCCAAGACAGAACAAACCCCTGGCCGCTTCTGCGGTCAGGGGTTTGAACATGAACTACCTGGTGGAGCTGAGGGGACTCGAACCCCTGACCCCCACACTGCCAGTGTGGTGCGCTACCAGCTGCGCCACAGCCCCGTACCCGACCCGGTCTGGTTGTCCGAGCCGTGGACCAATGTACAGGGCCGTCGGCGCGCTCCGGCGCAGGGGTCCAGGCGGGGCAGCCCTGCTTCATCTGGGCGATGCGGATGTGGTTGCCGAGGGGGTCGCGGAGGCCAAAGTCGATGCCGTACGGCTGGTCGACCGGCTCCTGGGTGATCTCCACGCCCTTGGCCCTGAGCTCCGCGTGGGTCTTGTGCGCGTCGTCACAGGCGAAGAACAGGTGCCCGCCGGCGGCGCCCTTGGAGATGAGCTCCCGCACCTGCGCGGCGGTCTCCTCGCTGAGGGACGGCTGGCCCGGCTCCTCCAGCAGGACGGCGCGGTCGGGCTGGCCCGGCAGGTCGACGGTCAGCCACCGCATCGGGCCGAAGTGCATGTCGGATTGCACCTCGGAGCCGAGCTCGCCGAGGTAGAAGTCGAGCGCCTTGTCCTGGTCGGGCACGTAGATCTGGGTGATGGTGATGGCTGTCAGCATGGGCATGACGCTGGGGAGGGTCACGCCCGCGGGACTTCTCCAGAACTGCTCGGTCTGGCCCAGGCCATCGCGAAGCACGTCGGCGGGAGCGGGCCGCGGCGCCGGTAGGCCGACGGCGGCTCCCCCACGACGTCCCGGAACACCCGGCTGAACGTGCCCAGGCTGCTGAAGCCGACGGCCATGCAGATGTCGGTCACGCTGCGGTCGGTGGAGCGCAGCAGGAACATCGCCCGCTCCACCCTGCGCCGCTGCAGGTACCGGTGCGGCGTCTCCCCGAAGGTGGTCCGGAACGTCCGGATGAAGTGGGCCTCCGACACGTGCGCGATCCGTGCCAGGGTCGGGACGTCGAGCGGCTCGGCGTAGGCCCGGTCCATCGCGTCCCGCGGGCCCCCTGCAGGGTCCCGGCGCGAGCTTGCGCGTGGCAGGGGCAGGGGGGCCTTCTTCAGACCTCGACGCCACGCGCCTCCAGCCACGGGACGGGGTCGATGCGCTTGCCGTTCATCCCGCCCTGGTGCACCTCGAAGTGCAGGTGCGGGCCGGTCGACTGGCCGCGGTTGCCCAGCAGGGCGATCGTCTCGCCGGCCTCCACGTACTGCCCCGGCTCGACGAGGATCTGGTCCATGTGGCCGTAGACGGTCACATCGCCGTTCTCGTGGAGCAGGTACACCGCGAGCCCGAAGCCGCTGGCCGACCCGGCCCGCAGGACGACGCCGTCCATGGCCGCGTACTCCGGCGTCCGCATGGGGGCGGCCAGGTCGATGCCGTAGTGGAAGGTGCCCCACCGGGCTCCGTAGCCACTGGTGAAGCGTGCGCCGTCGACCGGCAGCACCGCCTTGGGCCGCGCCGCCTCCCGGGCCGCCTCCGCGGCGGCGGCCTCGGCGGCGGCGCGCTCGGCGCGGGAGGCGGCGACCTCGGCCAGCCGCGCCTCGGCCTCCGCGACGGTGATCGAGGCCATGGGCAGGGTCTCGACGTCGTCCCCCACCGTGGCCAGCTCCATCTGGGCCGTGAGCACCGAGGTCTGCCCCGCGGGGGTGTCGGACGCGTTCGAGACACCGGTGACCCCCGCGACCAGCCCGCCCACGACCAGCGCGGTCAGCAGCACCGGGCCGCGGCGGGGACCAGGGGTCGACCGGCGGGTCCGGGAGGGAGCGGGGACGCGGAGGTCCCCGGGGCGCTGCGCGCGACGCCGACCGGACATGCACCTACCTGTTCGTGGGGAAGAACGCCCGTTGAGGGACTTCAGGGGGTTGTCGGCGATCCAAACACTCCGTGATGGATCCGTGACCCACTGCTCGGCGTGTCTCAGCGAACACGCCGGGGTGACGTCGCCCACGTCTCGCACGTCACAGGTACGCCCTGTTTGAGCGGGCTCACTTACGGCTAGGTTCGCGCTCCGGCGTGAAAACAACCGCGCCGCGACGCCCCTCGCGACCATCGCGGCTCACGCCACCGGGGGACGGCCCGGAGTGGCCGGTCCCCGTCCTTGCTGTGTAGTCATGATCATCGCCGCACCACGCGCGCTGCCCCGCTGGCACCGGGGCGCAGACGGGACCGCCGCGAGGGGGACGCCACCGCACCACCTGCACGAGGAGGACCGACGCCGCATGACCACGGCTGAGCGCGTACCGGGAGTCCCGGCAGCGGCCCTCCTCCAGGCCCCTGCCCCGCTCCCGCACCCGACCGCGGCGCCGGACGCACCTCCGGCCCGCCCGCTGACCCAGGCGACGCTGCACACCCACGACGCCCGGCTCGCGGTCCCGACCTACGACCGCAGCGCGCTCACCCCGGCCGTCGTCCACCTGAGCGTGGGCGGCTTCTCCCGGGCCCACCAGCTCATCTACTTCGACGAGCTCGCCGAGCGGCGCTTCTCCAGCGGGTGGGGCGTCGTCGGCGTCGGCCTGCGGCAGCGGCACCTGCAGGAGGCCCTCGCCCCGCAGGACCACCTCTACACCGTCGTCGAGCGCAGTCCCGACGGCGAGCGCGCCCGGGTCGTCGGCGTGATGGTCGACTACCTCTACGCCCCCGACGACCCCGCGGCCGTCCTCGACCGGCTGAGCGACCCGCGCACCCGCCTGGTCACCCTCACCATCACCCCGGGCGGCTACCTGCTCGACCCGCACACCCGTGCGTTCCTCGCCGACGATCCCGACGTCGCCCACGACCTGGCCGAGCCGCACGCCCCGGCCACCGTCTTCGGCTACCTGGTCGAGGCCCTCGACCGGCGTCGGCGCGCGGGCCTGTCCCCGTTCACCGTCGTCTCCTGCGACAACCTGCACCGCAACGGCGAGGCCGCCCGCGCCTCCGTCGTCGGCCTGGCCCGGCTGCGCGACGAGGTGCTCGCCCGCTGGATCACCGACCGGGTCGCCTTCCCCAGCAGCATGGTCGACCGGATCACCCCGCAGACCTCGCCCGAGGAGCGCGCCGCCCTCGCCGCCCGCTACGGCGTCGACGACCGCTGGCCGGTCGTCACCGAGCCGTTCTCGCAGTGGTTCGTCGAGGACGTCTTCAGCCACGGCCGCCCGCCCCTGGACCGGGTCGGGGTCCGCTTCGTCGCGGACGTCGGCGACTACGAACTCATGAAGACCCGGCTGCTCAACGCCGGCCACTCGGCGCTGGGGCACCTCGGCTCGCTGGCCGGGTACACCCGCATGGACGAGCTGATGGGCGACCCGGTGTTCGCCGGCTACGTCGAGCGGCTCATGGACGACGAGGTCACCCCGCTGCTCCCACAGCCCGACGGCGTCGACCTCGCCGACTACAAGCGGACGCTGCTGCAGCGCTTCGCCAACCCGGCCATCGCCGACCAGCTGGCCCGGCTGTGCCGGCGGGGCTCGGCCAAGCTGCCACAGCACCTGCTGCCCTCGCTGCGCCAGACCCTCGCCGAGGGCCGGCCGGCTCCGCTGCTCACCCTGGCCGTGGCCGGCTGGTGCCGGTACCTGCGGGGTGCCGACGACGACGGCCGCCCGCTGCCGCTGGAGGACCCGCGCGGCGCCGAGCTGCAGGCCCTGGCGCTGGCCGGCGGCAGCGACCCCCGGCCGCTGCTCGGCGTCCGCGCGGTGTTCGGCGACCTCGGCGAGGACCCGGCGTTCGTCGCCGCGCTGACCCGCACGATCGAGCTGCTCGACCGGCTGGGCACCCGCGCCACGGTCGCCGCCGTCCTCGACGTCCCCGCTCTGCCCCTGCCCCGATGACCGCCGTCCCGCCCGGAGGTACCGCCCCGATGCCCGCCCTCCCTGAGCCGGTCGTCGCGCGGCTCGAGGCCCTCCTCTGCGACGCCGACGGCAACCTGTTCCCCTCCGAGGAACCGGCTTTCGTGGCCTCCGCGGACGTCACCAACCGCTTCCTCGCCGACCTCGGCGTGGACCGCCGGTTCACCCCCGAGGAGCTGCGGCTGGCCACGACGGGCATGAACTTCCGGACGACGTCGCGCCGGCTGGCCGCCGAGGCGGGGGACCCGGAGGCCGACGTCGAACCGTGGGTCGCCGAGGAGAAGCGGGCCGTGACGGCGCACCTGGGCGCCACCCTCACTCCGCACGAGCCGACGACGGCCGCGCTCACCGCCCTGTCGGCGTACCTGCGCCCGGCCGCGGTGAGCTCGAGCGCGCTGACCCGACTGGCCGCCTGCTTCACCGCCACCGGGCTGGACGAGCTGATCCCGCCGGCCGTGCGGTTCAGCGCCGAGGACTCGCTCCCGGTGCCCACCAGCAAGCCCGACCCCGCCGTCTACCTGCACGCCTGCGAGCAGCTGGGCATCGCGCCCGAGGCGGGGCTGGCGGTGGAGGACTCCGTGCCCGGCGCGCTCTCGGCGGTGTGGGCCGGCTGCCCGACGGTCGGCAACCTGCTCTTCGTGCCGGAGGCCGAGCGCGCCGAGCGGTCGGCAGCGCTGTTCGACGCGGGCGTGCTCGCCGTGGTCGACTCCTGGCAGCAGCTGGCCGACCTGCTGCTCCCCGTCCTCACCAGCCGGGCCGCCGGCGACCTTGTCCCCCACGGGAGGAGCTGAGTGAACATCGTCTTCGTGGCCTTCCGCGGCCACTTCTCGGACAGCCCGCGCGCGCTCTACGAGGCGGTGCTCGACCGCGGGGTCGAGGCGACCTCCACCTGGCTCTCGGCTCCGCACACCCAGGCGACCTTCCCCGACGACGTCGCCACCGTGGAGTTCGGCAGCCCGGAGTCGATCGCGGCGCTGGAGTCCGCGGACCTGGTCGTCTCCAACGACCACATCCCGCTGGACTGGGAGAAGAAGCCGGGCGCGCGGTACCTGCAGACCTGGCACGGCACGCCGCTGAAGCGGATCCACAACGACGTCCGCTGGGCGCCGGAGGGCCGGCTGGCCTACCTCGAGCACGACATCGCCAAGTGGGACCTGCTGCTGTCGCCCAACGCGGCCAGCACCCCGCGGCTGCGCAACGCCTTCGGCTACCGCGGCGAGATCCACGAGACCGGCTACCCGCGCAACGACCTGCTCAGCAGCCCGCAGCGGGACGCCGTCCGGGCCGCCGTCCGGGCCGCCGTCCGGGCCGATCTCGGCATCTCCGAGGACCAGACCGTCGTCCTCTACACGCCGACCTGGCGCGACGACCTGGTGTTCAAGAAGACCGGACCGCAGGACTTCGAGTTCCCCGTCGACCTCGACGAGTTCACCGCCCGGCTGGGGAAGGACCACGTGCTGCTGCTGCGGCTGCACAACATGGTCATGGACCGGCTCGAGGTCGTCGACGGCTCGCCGGTGCGGGACGTCTGCAGCCACCCGGACATCCGGGACCTGTACCTGGCCGCCGACGCCATGGTCACCGACTACTCGTCGACGATGTTCGACTTCGCCGTGACCGGCCGGCCGATGCTGTTCTTCACCTACGACCTGGCGTACTTCCGCGACGAGCTGCGCGGCTTCTACTTCGACCTGGAGGACGTCGCCCCCGGGCCGCTGCTGTCCACCAGCGCGGAGCTGATCGACGCCCTCGCCGACCTCGACGGGGTGCGCGACCGCTACGCCGGGCGCTACGCCGAGTTCCGGCAGACCTTCTGCCACCTGGAGGACGGGCACGCCACCGAGCGCGTCCTCGACCTGCTCTTCCCGCCGGCACCGGCCGCCGGGACCACCACCCGAGGAGGGGACGACCGTGCTCGCTGACCGCGCCACCACCGCCGAACCGACCGGGCCGGCCCCCGCCGCGCCGCCCCTGGACGCCCCCGTCCAGGTCGTGGTCCTCGCCGCGGGGATGGGCACCCGGCTGGGCCGGCCCTGGCCCAAGCCGCTGACCCCGCTGCACGACGGCCGCAGCATCCTGCAGCGCCAGCTCGACGGGCTGCGCTCGGTGCTCGGCTCCTCGGTCGACGTCACCGTCGTCGTCGGCTTCGAGGCCGAGCGCGTCATGCGGGCGGTCCCCGACGTGCGCTTCGCCTACAACCCCGACTTCCGGGTCACCAACACCTCGCAGAGCCTGCTGCGCGCCCTCCGCGCCACCCGCGACGGCGGCGTGCTGTGGCTCAACGGCGACGTCGTCTTCGACTCGGCCGTGCTCGAGACCGCGCTGCCGGCGCTGCGGGCCGACGAGAGCTTCGTGTGCGTGGACACCTCCACCGTCGCCGACGAGGAGGTCAAGTACACCGTCGACGCCGAGGGCTGGATCGACGAGCTGTCCAAGACCGTGGTCGGCGGCCTCGGCGAGGCGGTCGGGATCAACCACGTCTCGTCCGCCGACAAGCCGGTGCTGATCGAGCACCTCGCGACCTGCGCGGACCAGGACTACTTCGAGCGCGGCATCGAGACCGCGATCGCGTCGGCGGGGCTGCGCGTCCGGCCGCTGGACATCTCCCGGCACGCCGCCGTTGAGGTGGACTTCGAGGCCGACCTGGAGCGGGCCAACGCGCTGTTCGCCGAGCGCGGCCACCTGCAGCCGGTCACCGGCGACCCCGCCTGAGAGAAGGACCCCCTCCTCCGCGCGGCCCCCTGCAGGGTCCCTCCGCGAGCGTGCGAGCGGTGGGGGGCAGGGGGTCCTTCCTCAGTTGACGGGCAGGGGCTCGCCGGCCGGCCGGTGCGGCCGCTCGCGGAAGCGGCGGGTGGCGACCAGGCCACCGACGACGCAGCCTGCGCCGAGGGCCACCAGCACCGCCACCGCCGCGCGGGTCAGCAGCACCGGCCCCTCGGCCAGCACGTTCGCCGTCCACAGCACGTCGACGTCGGGCAGGCCCTGCACCAGCAACAGCCAGCCCAGGACGACGGCCAGCAGGGCCGTCAGGCCGCCGCGGCCCCGGACGGCGGCGACGAGGCCACCGCCGGCGACGGCGAGCGCGACCAGCCCCGGCAGCAGCGCGGACACCAGCGCGCCGGCGTACGAGGAGACGCTCGCCGCCGGCGCCGGTGTGGTCGCCGCGTGGTACACCGCAGCGGCCCCGCCCACCAGCAGCAGCGCCCCCAGCGGCCGCGGGCCCCGGGCGGACAGCGCCGCGGCGACCGGGGCCAGCGCCAGGACGACGTACACCGGCCACACCGCCCAGGCCGGAGGCGGCGGGCTCCAGGTCAGCTCGCCGCGCACCTGCACCTCCGTGCCGCCGTAGGCCATCGGCACCACCCAGGCCGACACCCGGTGCTCGAGGGTCGGGTCGGCGACCACCGCGGGGGGCAGCACGTCCTCGCTCATCCAGTGCGTGCGGTGGTCGTGCCAGACGTAGCCGGGCTGCGTCGAGACCTGCACCCAGTCCGGCTCCGCGTCGGGGTCGGCATGGGCGGGGAGCGTCGTGCGGCCGAAGCGGTCCAGGTTGATGTAGCTCGCCGGGCTGTTGGCGTTGCGCCAGACCCCGTCGGGCCCGATGCGCAGGTAGGGCTCGTCGGAGTAGCCCGGCACCTCGACCTCGGTCGCGGTCGGGTTGACGACCTCGAACTCGTCGCCGAAGGACAGGACCCGCACCGCGACGCCGGGCAGCGCCGGGTCGACGGCGAGCACGCGCCCGTCGAAGTCGCTGCCGGCCGCACCGCCGCCGACGTGCGCGTGTGCGGGGGCGGCGAGCAGCAGCCCGGCCAGGGCCCCGAGGACGACGACGAGCAGGCGGGCGACCGCCCGTCTCACGCCCCCGCCACCAGGCCGAGGTCCCCGGCGATGTCGCGGCTGGTGTTGCCCGCGTCGAAGGCGACGTGGGCGAGGTCGTCGGCGCCGTACAGCAGCAGCAGCGAGGAGTGCAGCCGGCCGTTGTCCTCGGCCTGCGGCACGCCGGTGGCCAGCTGGGCGCGGTCGATCGCGGCCTGGTCGCCGGTCAGCCCCACGAAGCGGGTCGGCAGGTCGGCGTCGAAGCGGCCCAGGTACTCGGCGAGCACCTCGGGGGTGTCGAACGCCGGGTCGGTGGTGACGAAGACCACCTGCACCTGCTCGGCCAGCGCCGGGTCGACCCCGCGCAGCGCGACGGCGACGTCGGCCATCGTGGTCGGGCAGATGTCGGGGCAGTTGGTGTAGCCGAAGAACAGCAGCGTCGGCCGCCCGCCGGTCTCGGCGGCGAAGTCGTAGGGCTGCCCGTCGGGGCCGGTGAGGGTGAAGGCGGGCCGCTGGTACGGGTCGGGCAGGTCGAGCCCGGCGTAGCGGTCCTCGGGCCCCTCGACCACGGCGGCGGGGGCGTCGGAGTGGTCGTGGCCGGCGCCAGCGGCCGCGTCCTCGTCGGCCGCGGCCCCACCGCAGCCGGCCAGCACCAGCCCCGCCGAGACGGTGAGGACGGCCAGCCGGCTGCGGTGGAACGACATCACGAGGACACGGTACGACGGCCTGCGCGCCATCCCAGGACGACGCCGGCCAGCCCGGTGAACAGGGCGGCGATCGCCACGAGCAGCGCGAGCGCGCCGGGGCCCGCCTCGGTGTGGCCGGTGCCCGCCGCCGCGGTGTCGGTGGGGGTCGTCGTGGCCGCACCGTGGGCCGCGTCGGCCGTGCCGGTCGACGTGAGCTCGAGCACGGGCGCGGGGCGCTCCGGCTCGGGCTGGCCCTCGACGGTCGGCTCGATCCACGCGGCCTCGGTGCCGTCGCTGTAGGTCTGCACCGCCGGGAAGGACAGCTGCGCGCTGTCGGGGAGCGGCCCCCCGGACAGTGCGAACTCCTGGAACTCACCGGGCCGGATGCCGCCGCCGTCCGCCGCACGGAACTCGACGACCGACGCGTAGCTGGTGACCTGCTCGCCGTGGCTCTCCAGCGGCGTCGACAGGTCGGCCGTGGTGGTGGTGACCGTCCAGCCGGGCACCGGCTGCACCCGCAGCGAGGCCATCGCGGACTCCTCCGGGATGGAGATGCGCAGCGCGACCGTGCTCGCGGTGTCGCTCTCGTTGGGCACGCGGAAGGTCAGCTTGCCGAAACCGCCGGGAGCGGCGTCGGCCGAGGACACGCCGACGTGGGCCGCGGCGGCGCCGGCTCCGGCGAGCGCGGCGGCCAGCGCCGTCAGCAGGGCCAGCACGACGACGCCGAGCCGCGCGAGCGGTCGGGGCAGGGGGAAGGACACGGTTCTCCTGTCGGATCGGGGTGGAACGGAGGTCGGAGGGGTCAGCGCACCGGGAAGGTCGTGGTGGCGCTGCCGGCGGTGAACTCGTCGAGCCGGACGGTGACGGCGAGGGTCCAGGTGCCGGCGCCGGGGATGGCCATGCCGTCCCCGACGTAGTGGCCGGGGCCGGCGGGTTCGAGGGCGACGTCGATCGGCCCGATCTGCTGCGTCGGCTCGGTGAGGGTCACCCGGATGTCGAGGGGCTGGCTGAACTGCCCCTGCGCGTCGAGCAGGTAGACGTGCAGCGTGTTGGGGCCGGTCGTGGCCGGGTCGACCGAGACCTGCACGCTGCCGTCCTCCCCGGCCGCGGTCTGCACCGGCAGCGTCACGTCGACCGGCTGGGCGACCTCCGCGCGGGCCGGCGGCGTGCCCACGAGCACGGCCGACAGCGCGAGGACGACGAGCCCGACGGCGAGCTCGACCAGCACCGAGCGGCGCAGCGCGGGCCGCTCGGCGGCGGCCGCGGCCTGCACCTCGGCCCGGGCGCCGGCGGCCGAGGCCACCGCGGGCTCGGGCTCCCCGGACGCGGCGAACGCGTGCGCGGTCACCTGGGGGCGCGGCGCGGGCCGCGACCGCCGGACGCCCAGGTGCTGCTGCACCCACACCCGGGAGACCCCGGCCGCGGCGAGCAGCAGGAGCACCAGGGCCAGCTTGGCCAGCAGCACCCAGCCGTAGGTCGTCGTCACCAGGGCGGCGGGCGAGCCGACCTCGCGCACCGACTGGACGACGCCGGTGACGACCAGCGCGGTGACCGATCCGGCGGCCAGCCGGGAGAACGGGGGCAGGGCGGAGGCGACGTCGGCCGCGGGGGCGTCCTCGCGCAGGACCCCGCCGAGCAACCCGGCCAGCCCGCCCAGCCAGACGGCCATCGCCGCGACGTGCACGGCCGCGGCGGTCACCGCGAGGGCCGGCAGCGGCCCGGCGACCGGGTGGCCGACGGCGGCCACCGTGCCGACGAGCGCGACGGCGAGGACACCGCCGGCGACCACGTCCACGACCGCCGGGCGCCCGCGCCGCCACACCGACCGCAGCACGACCGCCAGAGCGGCCACCAGGACGACGCGCAGCAGGTGGGCGACGCCGTTGGCGGAGTCGGCGGTGGCGCCCAGCAGCGCCGGGTCCGCGACGGAGGTCAGGCCGCTGCCCGCGGCGTACGGGCCCTGCAGCAGGAAGGACAGCGCCGCGCCCGCGGCGACGGCGACCAGCCCGCCGGTGACCATGCGGCGCAGCCGGGCCGAGGCCCAGCCCGCCGGCCAGGCCACCAGCAGCAGCACGGGCACGCCGATCGCCAGGGACAGCCCGGCGAAGCCCAGCCAGCGGGCGGCCGGCAGCGCCGCGCCCACCACCGGGTCGGTGTCCCCGACGTCGGCGGCGGCGTCCGCGGGCACCAGCTCGCCGTCGCCCACGACGAAGGAGAAGGCGCCGGAGATGGGGTGCGAGTCGGCAGAGACGACCCGGTAGGTGACGAGGTAGCCGTCGTCGGGCAGGTCCCCGCGCAGCGGCACGACCACGGTGTCGCCCTCGACCGTGGCCGACCCGGTGTCGACCCGCTCCCCCGAGGCGTCGAGCACGCGGGTGTGGCCGGCGCCGAGGGACACGCCCTCGGTGAAGGTCAGCGTCACCCGGTCGGGGGCCTCCTGGAGCCGGGCCCCCTCGCCCGGGTCGGTCGACACCAGCTCGGCGTGCGCGGCGGCCGGCGGCGCGGTCGCCACCCCCGCGCCCAGCCACAGGCCGAGGAGGGCCAGCAGGAGCAGCGCCGGCCCGGGTGCCCGGCGGCTCATGCCGGCACCCGCTCGCGGGCGACGGCGGGCAGCGCGCGGCGGCGGCGTCCCCGCCAGGCGACGGTGCCCACGAGCGCCACCCCGGCCAGCAGGAGCAGGTGGCCGGCCGCCCGCTCGGCGGGCACGTGCCCGGCCCGCAGGTCGGCGACGGTGAGGACGGCGACCAGCAGGGCGAACGTGCCGAGGACGGGCAGCGCGCCCGGGGCCAGCCGCGGAGCGGCGGCGACGGCGAGGAAGGCGGCGGCGATGCCCAGGTTCCAGGCGCCGCTCTCGTGGGCCATGTGCACCGGCGCGCTCAGCGCACCGGTGCCGGCGACGAGGGCGGGCCAGGCGGACGCGGCCTGGGCCACGCCCACCGCCAGCAGGGCCAAGCGCAGCGCGGCGGCGACGAGCCGGGCGCGGGCCGCCGCCGCGGTGCCGGGCAGCTCGCGGGGCAGGGCGGCCAGCACCGTCGCCGTGAGGTCGGGCACGGCCGGGGCCGGGGCGAGCCGGGCGCGCCGGGTGACCGACTCGGCCTGCCGGGCCCACGCCGAGCAGCCCGGACACGCGTCCAGGTGCGCGTCGAGCTCGTCGGCGGGCAGGCCGGGCGACTCGCCGTCGAGTCGCGCGGACACCGCCTCGCGGTACGGGGTGCACTGCATGATGGATTGGTCGTCCTGCGGGGCCTGCTGGTTCCCCCACTCCGGGTGGAGCCCCAGGGACGGTCCGACGGGGAGGATGGGACGCGTGGACGACCTGGAGCGGCTCGCGGCTGCCGCCGTCGACGGCGACCCCCTCGCCGCGGCGGCCCTGGTGCGCGCCACCCAGTCCGACGTCTGGCGGCTGTGCGCCGCCCTCGGGGACCGGCAGTCCGCCGACGACCTGACGCAGGAGACCTACCTGCGCGCGTTCAGCTCCCTGCACCGCTTCGAGGGCCGCTCCTCGCTGCGCACCTGGCTGCTGTCGATCGCCCGGCGGGTGTGCGCCGACGCCGTCCGGTCCCGCCGGCGGCGCCGGCTCACCCTCGTGCGGGAGGACGCCGACCTCGAGGCCCTCGGCGCCGGTGACGGCGCCGACCGGGTGGCCGAGGGCGCCGGGGTCGCGGACCTGCTGGCCCGGCTGTCCCCCGACCGCCGCGAGGCCTTCGTGCTCACCCAGTTGCTGGGGCTGCCGTACGCCGAGGCCGCGGAGGTCGCCGGCTGCCCGGTGGGCACCATCCGGTCCCGGGTCGCGCGGGCCCGGGCCGACCTGGTCGACGCCCTGCATGAGGACGACGTGACGAGCGCGCGGGCCTGAGGTCCACCCGTCGTCCCACCGACCGGGACGCGCTTTGGGCATATCTCCATCGATCTGGTAGACATTCGCCCGTGGCGGCGACGACGGTGCTCCTCGTGGGGCGGATCCACGTCGACCTGCTGCGCGTCTGCACCGCCTGCTGTCCGGGCTGCTGACCTCCCGCGCTGACGCGCACCCCCCGCTCGCACACCCCGCGCTGCGCCGCGCCCGCTCGCCCGCCCGCGGACCTCCCCGGATCCGGAGACCCAGCCCGTGAAGACCCTCGTCCTGCTCGCCCTCGCCGGCCTGGGCGCCCAGCTCGTCGACGGCAGCCTCGGCATGGCCTACGGCGTCACGTCGACGACGCTGCTGCTGGCCATCGGCACCAACCCCGCCGCCGCCTCGGCCACCATCCACCTCGCCGAGATCGGCACGACGCTCGCGTCGGGCCTGTCGCACTGGAAGTTCGGCAACGTCGACTGGAAGGTCGTCGCCAAGGTCGGCGTGCCCGGGGCGCTCGGCGCGTTCACCGGCGCGACCGTGCTGTCCAGCCTCTCCACCGAGGTCGCCGCCCCGGTGATGTCGCTGATCCTGCTCTCGCTCGGCGTCTACCTGCTCGTCCGCTTCACCCTCCGCGGCATCGACCGCCGCAACCTGGGCAAGCCGGTGCGCAAGCGGTTCCTCAGCCCGCTGGGCCTGGTGGCGGGCTTCGTCGACGCCACCGGCGGCGGTGGCTGGGGCCCGGTCGGCACGCCGGCGCTGCTGGCCAGCGGCCGGATGGAGCCCCGCAAGGTCATCGGCTCGATCGACACCTCCGAGTTCCTGGTCGCGCTGGCCGCCAGCCTCGGGTTCCTCGTCGCGCTGGGGTCCCAGGGCATCGACTTCGCGTGGGTCGCCGCCCTGCTCGTCGGCGGTCTGATCGCCGCCCCCATCGCCGCGTGGCTGGTCCGGCACGTGCCGCCGCGGCTGCTCGGCTCGCTGGTCGGCGGGATCATCGTGCTGACCAACACCCGCACGCTGCTGCGCAGCGACTGGATCGACGCTTCCGACCCGGTCCGCTACGCCGTCTACGCGGTCATCTACGCCGTCTGGGCCGCCGCGGTCGTGCACTCCTACCGCCAGTACCGCAAGGACCGGGCGCAGGAGTCCGCCGACGCCCTGGCCGCCGAGGCCGCCCGGCTGGCCGAGGCCGAGTACCCGGTGCCCCCGGCCGACGCGGCGGACGCCGCGGACCTGCGGCGCAACGTCCCGGCGGGTCGGCCCAGCGACCCCCGCGACTGAGGAAGGACCCCGCGCGAGGGGGCCCCGCGCGGGCCCCGCCCGCGGGGGCCCGGCCCCGCTGTATAAAACGCTGTGTTATTTAGGGCGGGGT
>NZ_JBJGYN010000027.1:0-63419 GCF_054050015.1 Geodermatophilus sp. SYSU D01176
CCCCCCCCCCCGCCCGCCCCCCCCCCCCCCCCCCCCCCCCCCCCCCCCCCCCCCCCCCCCCCCCCCCCCCCCCCCCCCCCCCCCCCCCCCCCCCCCCCCCCCCCCCCCCCCCCCCGCCGGTGGCGCCGTCGCCCGGGTGGGGGACGACCTGGTCGCCCGCGGGCTGGTCGACGGCCTGCCCGAGGCGTTCCTCGCCGGGGTGACCCGCTTCGCGCGGCCGCCGCAGCCGGAGCTCGACGCGCTGGCCGCGGCGGCCCGGGGGCTGGCGGACCGGATCGCGGCCGGGGACGCCGGCGAGGACGACCTGCCACTGGTCACCCGTGTGCTGTTCTTCGCCGGGCACGGCGGGGTGCTGGCCGCCCACGGGGTCCGGACGCCGGCGTACGACGTCCTGGGCTCCTACCGCGACAACCTCACCACCCCGGTCGGGCCGCGGCTGCCCGGGCGCCCGCGCGTGCGGGACCGCCGCTGGCGGGTGCTGGGCCGGGAGGTGGGCTTCCCGATCGGTGTGCCGGCCTGCGTGCTGAACGGCGGCGAGGACTGGGTCCGGCACTTCGCGGCCAACGGCTACAGCGTGCTGACCTACAAGACCGTCCGCAGTCGCGCCCACGAGCCGAACCCCCAGCCCAACTGGGTGTTCGCGGCGCGGCAGGCGCGCAGCCTGCCCCCGGGCGCGGCCGCCGAGGTCACCGCCGACCCGTGGGACTGGGTGGCACCCGGTTCGCCGGACGTCAGCACGGTCAACTCCTTCGGCGTCCCGTCGTTGACGCCGCAGGAGTGGATGGCCGACCTCGAGCGGTCGCTGGCCGCCGTCGACGACGACCAGCTGCTGCTGGTCAGCGTGATGGGGGAGGGCGAGGGGACCGGGCTGGCCGACGACTTCGCCCGCACCGCCGTGCTGGCCCAGGAGGCCGGGGCTCCCGTCGTCGAGCTGAACCTGTCCTGCCCGAACACGCTCAGCCCGTCCGCCGCCGGCGTGAAGCCGCCGCTGTGCCTGGACGCCGACGCGACCGTCGCCGTCGTCGAGGGCGTGCGCCGCGTGCTGGACGACCGCACCGGCCTGGTCGCCAAGCTCTCCTGGCTCGACGGGCCGCGGCTGTCGGCGCTGGTGCCCCGGCTGGCGCCGCTGGTCGACGGCGTCGCGGGCATCAACACGCTGCAGAGCCGGGTGCGCCGCAGCGACGGGGCGCCGACCTTCCCCGGCCGCGAGCTCGCCGGGCTGTCGGGGGCCGCGGTGCGCGACTCCGCGCTGGACTTCACCCGCCGCCTGGTCGCCCTGCGCGAGGCCGGCGGCCGGCACTTCGACGTGCTGGCCATGGGCGGGGTCACCGACCCGGCCTCCTTCGAGGCGCTGTTCGCCCTCGGCGCCGACGCGGTGCAGTCGGCCTCCGGGGCGTTCGCGGACCCGTACCTGGCCCGCGACTGCGTCGCCGCGCTGGGGGAGACGCTGCCCCGCGCGCTGGAGCCCGCTCGGTGACGGCGCCCTTCGGGCAGCGGCTCGCCGACGCCGTGGCCGCCCGCGGCCCGCTGTGCGTCGGCATCGACCCGCACGTGCCGCTGCTGGAGCGCTGGGGGCTGCCGGACAGCCCGGAGGGGCTGGCCCGCTTCACCGACGCCGTCGTCGACGCCCTCGCCGGCACCGTGGCCGTCCTCAAGCCGCAGCTGGCGTTCTACGAGCGGCACGGCTCCCGGGGCCTGGCCGTGCTGGAGGACGGCGTCGCCCGCGCCCGCGCGGCCGGCGCCCTGGTGCTGCTGGACGCCAAGCGGGGCGACATCGGGTCGACGATGGACGGCTACGCCGGCTACCTCCGCCCGGACCACCCGATGGCCGCCGACGCCCTGACCGTGAGCCCCTACCTCGGTCCGGGCTCGTTGCAGCCGGCCGTCGACACCGCCCGGCAGCACGGCGGCGGGCTGTTCGTGCTGGCCCGCACCTCCAACCCGGACGCCGGGACGCTGCAGCACGCGGTCGTGGACGGGCGGTCGGTCGCGCAGGTCGTCGTCGACACCGTGCGCGGCTGGAACGCCGCCGACGGGTCCGGCTCCTTCGGCGTCGTCGTCGGGGCCACGCTCCGCGAGCTGGACGTCGACCTCACCGGCCTCGGCGGCCCGGTGCTCGCCCCCGGGCTCGGCGCACAGGGCGGGTCGCCGGCCGACCTGCGCCGGCTGTTCGGTGCCGGCACCGTCGTCGTCCCGACCGTGTCCCGGGACGTGCTGGCCGCCGGGCCGGACCCGGTCGGCCTGCGCGCGGCGGCCGAGCGCTGGGCCGCGGAGCTCGCGGGCCGGCGGGGCAGCGCAGCCCCCTCCTGACCCGGCCGGCCCGCCTCCCACCAGCGCGTTCACCGGATCCACCGGCGTGTCGGTCGCGGCGTGTCGGCACGCGCCGGGCCACGGCGCTGCGGTACCGGCGAGGGCCGCAACTGGCATTGACCTGGGGCGATGACGGTCGGTGACCGCATCCGGCGACGTAGTGTCACTACCGGTTCACGGATTGCTGGGAACCCAGGGTTCAGACCCTCGTGACCTGCGCATATAGGTGGAGCTAGGTTGGCCGACAGGCTCAGCAGTGAGTCCTGTCCCCGACACAGCACGAGCCCCCGCCGGCCGAACCGATGGCCGGCGACGACAGATTGGGTCGCACCATGCCCCTCCCTGACCTGTCCCCCGAACAGCGTGCCGCGGCCCTCGAGAAGGCGGCGGCCGCCCGCAAGGCCCGAGCCGAGCTGCGTGAGCGGCTCAAGAGCAAGGGCGCCACGGTCGGTGACGTCCTCCGCCAGGGCGAGACCGACGAGGTGATCGGCAAGATGCGCGTCTCCGCGGTCCTCGAGTCCCTGCCCGGCGTGGGCAAGGCCCGGGCTGCGAAGATCATGGAGCGGCTCGAGATCTCCCCGACCCGCCGGGTGCGCGGTCTGGGTGCCAACCAGCGCCGGGCCCTCGAGACGGAGTTCGGTGGCGAGAAGGTCGCCGCCGAGCAAGTCCCCGTCGAGGGCTGACCCGCTCGGACCAGGCACCCGGAGGTCGAGGACGACGCGTGGCACCTGCTGCCGTGGAGCATCCCCCGGCACGGCTGACCGTGCTCTCCGGCCCCTCGGGGGTCGGCAAGGGCACGGTCGTGGCGGAGGTCCGGCGCCGGCACCCCGAGGTGTGGGTGTCGGTGTCGGCCACCACCCGCCGGCCCCGTCCCGGTGAGGTCGACGGGGTGCACTACCACTTCGTCACCGACGCCGAGTTCGACCGGTTGATCGCCGAGGACGGCCTGCTCGAGTGGGCCGAGTACGCCGGCAACCGCTACGGCACGCCGGCCACCCCGGTGCGCGAGCGTCTCGCCACCGGGGCGCCGGCCCTGCTGGAGATCGAGCTGCAGGGGGCCCGCCAGGTCCGCGCGCGGGACGCCGACGCCCAGCTGGTGTTCCTCGCCCCGCCGTCCTGGGCCGAGCTGGTCAGCCGGCTGGCCGGCCGGGGCTCCGAGCCGCCCGCCGTGCAGGAGCGCCGGCTGGCGATCGCGCAGGCCGAGCTGGACGCGGCGGGGGAGTTCGACGTGGTGGTGGTCAACGACGACGTGGCCCGCGCTGCCGACGAGTTGGTAGGATTGCTGACTGCGCCGTCGCCCGGGCCCCTCCGGAGCAGTGGCGCCCACGAGTAGCGGGTGGCTCGTCCCTGGGTCAGGGCCACGCCGCCCCCGCTGAACCGATCTGAGGAGCACGCCCGCCCGTGTCCGGAGTCGCACCCGCCCCCGAGGGCATCACCAACCCGCCGATCGACGAGCTGCTCGAGCGCACCAGCAGCAAGTACGGCCTGGTGATCTTCGCCGCCAAGCGCGCGCGCCAGATCAACGCCTACTACAGCCAGCTCTCCGAGGGCCTGCTGGAGTACGTCGGCCCGCTGGTCGACACCGCGCCCCAGGAGAAGCCGCTCTCCATCGCGCTGCGCGAGATCAACGAGGGCCTGCTGACCCACACCGCCGGCGAGAACTGAGGCCCCGTCCCGGGTCCCGCCCTGAGCGTGCGAAGGGTGGGGAGGACGGGGTCCTTCTGCTCGCCCCCCACCGCTCGCGAGCTCGCGGTGGGGCCCTGCGAGGGGGCCGTTCCAGCCGCCTGCGGTGGCCGTCCCGCCCGTGGTGGTGACGACGCCCCCGGCCGGTGCCGGGGGCGTCGTCGTGTCTGGGGGAGGATCGAGCGCATGAGCCGCATCGTGCTGGGCGTCGCCGGGGGCGTGGCCGCGTACAAGGCAGCCCTGCTGGTGCGCGCGTTCACCGAGTCCGGGCACGACGTCCGCGTGGTCCCCACGCCGGCCGCGCTGCAGTTCGTCGGCGCGGCCACGTTCGAGGCGCTGTCGGGCCACCCAGTGACCACCGACGTCTGGTCCGACGTCGACGAGGTCGCGCACGTCCGCATCGGCCAGACCGCCGACCTCGTCGTCGTCGCGCCGGCCACGGCCGACCTGCTGGCCCGCGCCGCCGCCGGCCGGGCCGACGACCTGCTCACCGCGAGCCTGCTGACCGCCCACTGTCCGGTGGTCTTCGCCCCGGCCATGCACACCGAGATGTGGCTGCACCCGGCCACCCAGGACAACGTCGCCACGCTGCGCCGCCGCGGCGCGATCGTGCTGCCGCCCGCCGTCGGGCGGCTCACCGGCCCGGACTCCGGCCCCGGCCGGCTGCCCGAGCCCGCCGACATCGCCGCGCTCGCCTCGGTCGTGCTCGCCGCCGGCCCGGCCGCGCTCGCCCCCGACCTGACCGGCCGACGCGTCGTCGTCAGCGCCGGGGGGACCCGCGAGCCGCTGGACCCGGTCCGCTACCTCGGCAACCGCTCCTCCGGGAAGCAGGGCTGGGCGCTGGCCCGGGTCGCCGCCGCCCGCGGCGCCGAGGTGGTGCTCGTCGCGGCCAACGTGGAGCTGCCGGCGCCCTTCGGCGTCCGCGTCGTCCCGGTGGGCACGGCCGAGGAGCTGCGCACGGCCGTCCTGGCGGAGGCCGTGGACGCCGACGTCGTGGTCATGGCCGCCGCGGTCGCCGACTTCCGCCCGGCGGCCGTCGCGGCCACCAAGCTGAAGAAGGGCACCGCCGCCGAGCCCGGCGCCGTCCCGCTGGTGCGCAACCCCGACGTCCTCGCCGAGCTGGTGACCAAGCGGGCGCCCGGGCAGCTGGTCGTCGGCTTCGCCGCCGAGACCGGGGACGACGACGCCGACGTCCTCACCCATGCCCGCGCCAAACTCACCCGCAAGGGCTGCGACCTGCTCGTGGTCAACGACGTCTCCGGCGGCCGGGTGTTCGGCCGGGCCGACAACGCCGCGGTCGTCCTGGCCGCCGACGGCGCCGTCACCGAGCTGCCCGAGGGCAGCAAGGACGCCGTGGCCGCCGGGATCTGGGGCGTCGTCGGCCCCCGCCTGGCCTGAGCCGACACCGGCGCCGACGCACGCCGGTAACGTGCACTCGACGAGACGCCCTCCCCGGGGCGCCCACCCCACCGTTCCCGACCCCAGGGAGTACCGCGTGTCACGCCGCCTCTTCACGTCCGAGTCGGTGACCGAGGGCCACCCGGACAAGATCGCCGACCAGATCAGCGACTCGATCCTCGACGCGATGCTCGAGCAGGACCCGCGCAGCCGGGTCGCGGTCGAGACGATGATCACCACGGGCCAGGTCCACATCGCCGGTGAGGTCACCACCGCGGGCTACGTCGACATCGCCGACATCGTCCGGAAGACCGTCCTCGCCATCGGCTACGACTCCTCCCGCAAGGGCTTCGACGGCGCCTCCTGCGGGGTCAGCGTCTCCATCGGCGCGCAGTCGCCGGACATCGCCCAGGGCGTCGACACCGGCTACGAGGCGCGCACCGCCGGCACCGCCGAGGACGAGATCGAACGCCAGGGCGCCGGCGACCAGGGCCTGATGTTCGGGTACGCCACCGACGAGACCCCCGAGCTCATGCCGCTGCCGATCGCGCTGGCCCACCGCCTGTCCCGCCGGCTCTCGGCGGTGCGCAAGGACGGCTCGGTGCCCTACCTGCGACCCGACGGCAAGACCCAGGTCACCGTCGTCTACGAGGACGACCGCCCGGTCGGGGTCGACACCGTCGTGGTCTCCTCGCAGCACGCCGAGGACATCTCCATCGAGCAGCTGCTCACCCCGGACGTGCAGGAGCTGGTGGTCGAGCCGGAGCTCGCCGCCCTGGGCCTGCCGACCGAGGGCTACCGGCTGCTGGTCAACCCGACCGGCAAGTTCGTCATCGGCGGTCCGATGGGCGACGCCGGGCTGACCGGCCGCAAGATCATCGTCGACACGTACGGCGGCATGGCCCGCCATGGCGGCGGCGCGTTCTCGGGCAAGGACCCGTCGAAGGTCGACCGCTCCGGCGCGTACGCCATGCGCTGGGTGGCCAAGAACGTCGTCGCCGCGGGCCTCGCCCGCCGGTGCGAGGTGCAGGTGGCCTACGCCATCGGCGCCGCGCACCCGGTCGGCCTGTTCGTCGAGACCTTCGGCACCGGCTCGGTCGCCGACGAGGTGCTGGAGAAGGCGATCAGCTCGGTCTTCGACCTGCGCCCCGGCGCGATCGTGCGCGACCTGGACCTGCTGCGCCCGATCTACGCACCGACCGCCGCCTACGGCCACTTCGGCCGCACGGACGTCGACCTGCCCTGGGAGCGGCTCGACCGGGTCGAGGCGCTGCGCTCGGCGACCGGAGTCTGAACGAGGACGGGGTCCTCCTGCTGTCGGACCCGGCGGCGACACTGGCGGCTGCCCCCGCCACCCCTGCCGAACGGAGACCCCGCTGTCGAAGGACCCCGCCCCCCTCACCCCTCGGGAGCTCGGGGCGAGCCTCCGGGCGGGGCCGAAGCGGGTGGCCCGGGTCATCGTCGACGTGCCCTTGGCGCACCTGGACCGGCCCTTCGACTACGCCGTTCCGGACGCCATGGCCGACGAGGTGCGCGCCGGCTGCCGGGTGCGGGTCCGCTTCGCCGGGCAGCTGGTCGACGGCTTCGTCCTCGAGCTGGCCGAGACCACCGAGCACGGCGGGAAGCTCGCCCCGCTGGCCAAGCTGGTCTCCCCGGAGCCGGTGCTCACCCCGCAGGTCGCCACCCTGGCCCGCGCGGTCGCCGAGCGCTGGGCGGGCACGGTCACCGACGTCCTGCGGCTGGCCGTGCCCCCTCGGCGGGCCGCGGCGGAGAAGCGCCCGCGCGCCGAGCCGCCCCCGCCGCCCGAGCCCCCGGACCCGGCCGGCTTCGCCCGGTACCCGACGGGGGCGGCGCTGCTGACCGCCGTCGCCGAGGGCCGGCCGGCCCGCGCGGTGTGGACCGCCCTGCCCGGTGAGGACTGGCCGGCCCGGCTGGTCGAGCTGTGCCAGGCCGCGTTCTCCGGCGGTCGCGGCGCCCTGGTCGTGACCCCCGACGGCCGCGACCTGGACCGGCTGGCCGCCGCCGCCGAGGCCCGGCTGCCGCAGGGGTCGGTCGTCGTGCTGCGCGCCGACGCCGCCCCCGACGCTCGGTACCGCCGCTTCCTCGACGCCGTCCGCGGCACTGCCACGGTGGTCCTCGGCACCCGCGCCGCGGTCTACGCGCCGGTCGCCGACCTCGGGCTGGTCGCCATCTGGGACGACGGCGACGACCTGCACGCCGAGCCCCGCGCGCCCTACGCGCACGCCCGCGACGTGCTGGTGCACCGCGCCCACCTCGCCTCGTGCGCGGCCGTCCTCGCCGCGACCGCGCGCACCGCGGAGGCGCAGCTGCTCGTGGAGAGCGGCTGGGTGCACGAGCTGGCCGCCGACCGCGCCACCCTGCGCGCCGCCGCCCCGCGGGTGCAGGCCCTGGGCGCCGACGCCGAGCTGGCCCGTGACCCCGCGGCCCGCACCGCCCGGCTGCCCAGCCTGGCCCACCGCGTCGCCCGGCAGGCCCTCGCCGACGGCGCCCCGGTGCTCGTGCAGGTCCCGCGAGCCGGCTACGCCCCCGGGCTGGCGTGCGACCGCTGCCGGGCGCCGGCGCGCTGCGTGGCCTGCTCCGGTCCGCTGGGCATCGCCCCGACCCCGGGCCCGGGCGGGTCGCGGGTGCCGGCCTGCCGCTGGTGCGCCCGCCCGGCGGCCACCTTCAACTGCCCGTACTGCCACGGCACGAAGCTGCGCGCCTCGGTCGTGGGGGCCGCCCGCACCGCCGAGGAGCTGGGGCGCGCCTTCCCCGGCGCAGCGGTGCGGGTCTCCGGCCGCGGGTCCGGCGTGCTGGCCTCGGTGCCGGGCGGGCCGGCGCTGGTGGTCGCCACACCGGGGGCCGAGCCGGTCGCCGAGGGCGGGTACGGCGCCGCGCTGCTGCTGGACTCCTGGGCGCTGCTCGGCCGGGCCGACCTGCGGGCGGGGGAGGAGACGCTGCGCCGGTGGGCCAACGCCGCGGCCCTGGTCCGCCCGGCGTCGGCCGGTGGTCAGGTGGTCGTGGCCGCCGACGCCGCTCACCCCGTCGTCCAGGCGCTGGTGCGCTGGGACCCGGGCTGGCTCGCCGCCCGGGAGCTGGCCGACCGCCGCGAGCTGGGCTTCCCCCCGGCGACCCGGATGGCGGCGCTGTCCGGGACGGCGGAGGCGCTCGCGGAGTTCCTCGCCGCGGCCCGGCTGCCCGCCGACGCCGACCTGCTCGGCCCGGTGCCGGAGCCGCCCCGGCCGGGCCAGGAGGGGGAGCGGGAGCGCTTCCTGGTGCGGGTGCCGCGCACGGAGGGCGTGGCGCTGGCGCACGCGCTGGCCCAGGTGCAGGGCGTGCGCAGCGCGAAGAAGGCGCTCGAGCACGTCCGCGTGCAGATGGACCCCCTCGACCTGGTCTGAGCTGAGGTCCACCCGGGCCGCGGGGACGCCGCGGGCCGTCATGGTGGCTCCAGGCGAGGCCGGCATCCGAGCGACGGGGGGCCCGAGGTGTCCTTCTCCTACGATCGACCGGTGAGCGTGACCCCCATCCGGCTGCTGGGCGACCCGGTGCTGCGCACCCCCGCCGCCCCGGTCGTGGACTTCGACCAGGACCTGCGCCGGCTGGTCGCCGACCTCACCGACACCATGTTCGCCGCCGGCGGCGCCGGGCTCGCCGCCCCGCAGATCGGCGTCGGGCTGCGGGTGTTCACCTGGTACGTCGACGGCGAGGTCGGCCACCTGGTGAACCCGCAGGTGACCCCGGTGGGGGAGGAGACCGAGGAGGGCCCGGAGGGCTGCCTGTCCATCCCCGGCTTCACCTTCGACTGCCGCCGCCACCTCTACGTCGCCGCCACCGGCTTCGACCTGCACGGCGAGCCGGTGCGCGTGGAGGGCTCGCACCTGCTCGCCCGCGCCGTGCAGCACGAGGTCGACCACCTCGACGGCGTGCTGTTCGTCGACCGGCTGGACGCCGAGGCCCGCGCCGCGGCGCTCGCCGCCATCGGCGAGGCCGAGTGGGCCGGTGCCGGCGCCTGGGTGCCGCGGGTCGAGGTGAGTCCCCACTGAGACTCCTCTTCGCCGGGACGCCGGACGTCGCCGTCCCCTCGCTGGAGCTGCTGCTCGCCTCCGACCACGAGGTCGTCGCCGTCCTCACCCGGCCCGACGCCCGCTCCGGGCGCGGCCGGAGGGTCAGCCGCTCCCCGGTTGCCGAGCGGGCCGACGCCGCCGGCGTGCCGGTGCTCACACCCCGTTCCCCGCGCGAGCCGGAGTTCCTCGACCGGCTCACCGCGCTCGCCGTCGACAGCGCGCCGGTCGTGGCCTACGGCGCGCTGGTGCCGCAGGCGGCGCTGGACCTGCCGCGGCACGGCTGGGTCAACCTGCACTTCTCGTTGCTGCCGGCCTGGCGGGGCGCCGCCCCGGTGCAGCACGCGGTCATGGCCGGCGACGAGGTCACCGGCGCCTCGACCTTCCGGCTGGAGGCGGGCCTGGACACCGGGCCGGTCTACGGCGTGGTCACCGAGCCGATCGCGCCGCGGGACACCGCCGGGGACCTGCTGGGCCGGCTCGCCATCAGCGGCGCCCGGCTGCTGCTGGCCACCCTCGACGGCATCGCGGCCGGCACGCTCGTGCCCGAGCCCCAGCCGGCCGAGGGGGTCAGCCTCGCGCCGCGGATCGAGCCGGCCGACGCCCGCGTCGACTGGGCGCTGCCGGCGCACGTCGTCGACCGGCGGGTCCGCGGGGTCACCCCGGCGCCCGGCGCGTGGACGACGTGGCGGGGCGACCGGCTGCGGTTGGGCCCGGTCGAGCCGCTGCCGACGTCCCTGGGCCTGGCGCCCGGCGAGCTGTCGGTGGGCGCCACCGGCGTGCTGGTCGGCACCGGCCGCGGTGCGGTCCGGCTGGGTGAGGTGCAGCCGGCGGGCAAGCGGATGCTGCCGGCGCCCGACTGGGCCCGGGGCGCGCGGCCGGCGCCGGGCGAGCGGCTGGGCGACGACTCGTGAGTGCTCCCCGGCGCGGTGACAGGCGTCCCCCTGCCCGCCGCTCCCGGCCGGTCCTCGACGGTGCGCGCCTCACCGCCTTCGACGTCCTCGACGGGGTCACCGGCCGCGACGCCTACGCCAACCTGCTGCTGCCCCAGCTGCTCCGCGAGCGCGCCGCCGACCTGGGCGAGCGCGACGCCGCGTTCGCCACCCAGCTGGCCTACGGCACCCTGCGCGCCACCGGCACCCTCGACGCGGTCCTGGCCACCCTGGTGTCCCGGCCGCTGGCCGAGCTGGACCCGCGGGTGCTCGACCTGCTGCGGCTGGGCGCGTACCAGGTGCTCGACCTGCGGGTGCCTGCCCACGCCGCCGTCGACACGACCGTGGCGCTGACCCGGGCGATCGTGGGCACCGGCGCCTCCGGCCTGGTCAACGCGGTGCTGCGCAAGGTCGCCGCGGGCGGCGACCGCGCGGCCTGGGTCGACCGGCTCGGCGGGGACGGCGACCAGCGGCTGACGCTGACCACCGACCACCCTCGCTGGATCGTCGCGGCCTGGCGTGACGCGCTGGGCGACGAGGCCGAGGTGGAGCCTGCCCTGCTGGCCGACGACGCCGCGCCCGAGGTGCACCTGGTCGCCCGGCGGGTGCCCCGCGAGCAGCTCGCGGAGGAGTCCGGCGGGCAGCCCGGCCCGTGGTCGCCGTACGCCGTCCGGCTCGGCGGCGGGGACCCCGCGCGCGTCCCGTCGGTGCGGGAGGGCCGGGCCGCCGTGCAGGACGAGGGCAGCCAGCTGGCCGCCCTGCTGCTGGCCCGGGCGCAGCTGGAGGGCCCGGACGCCGCGTGGCTCGACGTGTGCGCCGGTCCGGGCGGCAAGGCGGGGCTGCTGGCCGCCGTCCGGCCCGAGGGGGTCCGGCTCACCGCCGCCGACCGCGCGCCGCACCGCGCCGAGCTGGTCCGGCAGGCGCTGCGCGACGAGGCCGACGTCGCGGTGGTGGTCGCCGACGGGCGCACCCCGCCGTGGGCGCCGGGCTCCTTCGACCGCGTGCTGCTCGACGCCCCGTGCACCGGCCTGGGCGCGCTGCGCCGCCGTCCCGAGGTGCGCTGGCGGCGCACCCCGGACGACGTGCCGCCCCTGGTCGACCTGCAGACGGCCCTGCTGGACGGCGCGCTGGCCTCGGTGCGCCCCGGCGGCGTGGTGGCCTACGTGACCTGCTCGCCGCACACCGCCGAGACGGTCGCCGTGGCCGACGCCGCGGCCGGCCGGGACGACGTCGAGGTGCTGCCCGTCGCGCCGCTGTTCCCCGAGGTGCCGGGGCTGGCACGGGGGCCGTACGGGCAACTGTGGCCGCACCGGCACGGCACCGACGCGATGTTCATGGCGCTGCTCCGCCGCACCCGCTGAGCGGACCTGCGCGGGCTCAGTCGTCGGAGCCGGTCGGCCTCGGGGTGGGGGTGGTGGTGCGGTCGGGGTCGTCGTCCTCGTCCTCGTGGTCCCCGCGCTCGCGGTCCTCCCCGTCCTCGTCCTCGTGGGGGTCCCGCGCAGCCGCGTCGTCGGGGTCCCGCTCGCCGGGGTCGTCGCGTGGCGGGCTCGAGGAGGGGGCCGTCGGCGTCGGCGTCGCCGGGTCCGGCTCGGGCGCCGGCGGCGACGCGGTCGTCGGGTCCGCGGTGGACGGTGCGGAGCTGCTCGGCAGCGCCTCGGTCTCGGCCGTCCCGGTGGCACCGGCTGCTGCCGTGGGGACCACCGGCGCCGGCAGGGGCTGTGGCGGCGCGGTGGTCTGCTGCTGGCTCGTGGCCGACCCGGCGTCCTGCGGGCCGGCCGCGGGGAGGGCGGTGGGCGACGGCTCGGCCAGGGACTGGACGGCGAGGAGCCCGTCGGCCGACGGCGGCGCCTCGCGGGTCGGCCGGTCGGCCGAGCTGCGCCCGGGCCCGGCCGCGGCCGGCCGGTGGTCGGGGGGTGCCGACGGGGACGGGGTCGCAGGGGGCGGCGCCGGTCGGGCCGCGATCTCCTCGGCCGCGGGCCGGGCGGGCGCGACCGGCCCGCCCAGGAGGGAGAAGCCGGCCCACGCGCCGGTGAGCGTGGCCCCGCCGATCGATGCCAGGACGGCGACCGCGCCCGCCAGCAGCGCCAGCCGCTCCGACCACCGGCGCGGGGCCGGCCGGCCCGTCGCCGCGTAGTGCAGCAGGACCGGGCGCTGCTCCGGGTCGGGGGCAGGCCCGCGTGCGCGCCGGGTCCGGCGGTGCGCGCCGGTCATCCCGTCGTCCGGTGGGGAGGGGCGGCGGGGTGGAGGCGGCGCTCGGCCCACAGCGCCGCCTGGGTGCGGTCGGTGGCGCCGATCCGCTGCAGGATCCGGGTGACGTGGGTCTTCACCGTGGCCTCGCTGATCCGCAGCCGCCGGGCGATCACCTTGTTGGGCAGGCCCTGGCGGACCAGCTCCAGCACCTCCTTCTCGCGCTCGGTGAGCAGGTCACTCTGGCCGCGGTCGCGCAGGTCGGCGAGCACGGCGGAGGTCACCATCGGGTCGACCGGCGCCCCGCCCGCGGCGATGCAGCGCACCGCGTCGAGGATCGACTCGCCGTCCTGGTACTTGAGCAGGTAGCCGTCGGCGCCGGCGAGCAGCGCGGGCAGCACCAGGTCGGGCTCCCCGAAGGAGGTGAGCACCAGCACCGGGGTGGTGTGGCCGCGCGCCCGCAGGTCCCGGATCACCGTGACGCCGTCCCGGCCGGGCATCGACAGGTCCAGCAGCAGCACGTCGGGGTCCAGCTGCTCGACCAGCTCGAGGGCGGAGTCGCCGTCGCCGACCGCGCCGACGCACTCGAGGTCGTCGGCGGCGGTGAGCAGGCTGGAGATGCCCCGGCGGACGACGGCGTGGTCGTCGACGACCAGCACGCGGATCACCGGACCGCTCCCGACGTCAGGGGCGCGCCGGCCGCCAACGGCACGGTCGCGACCAGGCGGGTGCCCTCGCCCGGGGCGCTGGCCAGGGTCAGGGAGCCGCCGGCGTCCACCAGCAGCTCGCCCAGCGTCCGGAGCCCGACGTGTCCGGCCACGGCGCGTTCGCTCAGACGGGCCTCGTCGAAGCCCCGGCCGTCGTCCTCGATCCGCATCGTGGCAACTCCCTGGTCTCGGGTGACGGTGACCTCGACCGAGGTCGCCCGGCTGTGCGTGACGACGTTGCGCAGCGCCTCCTGGGCGCAGCGGTAGAGCAGCGCGGCCGTCGGTCCGGGCAGGTCCCGGGCCGCGTCGGCGTGCACGGTGACCCGGATGCCGGTGCGGGCGGTCTCCTGCGCCAGCACCTCCAGCGCCGGGCCCAGGCCGCCGCGGAAGCCGCCGTTCCGCGCGGGGATGAGGGCGACCAGGAGGGACCGGAGGTCCTCGACCGTCCGCCGCAGGCCCTGTGCCGTGCGCTCCAGCAGCGCGGCGTCCTCGGGGTCGCGGGGCCGGCCGCGCATCTGCGCGGCGTCGATCTCGAAGGCCAGCCCGGTGAGGTCCTGGACGACGTGGTCGTGGACCTCGCCGGCGATCCGGCGCCGCTCGGCGTCCGAGGCGTCCACGGCCGCCCGGAGCAGCGCGTCCTCGGCCTGCCGGGACCGGCGCAGCCTGGACGCCAGCCGCCAGGCCAGCGGCACCTGGAGCACCTGCAGCACCGCCAGGGCGCCCAGCGCGGCCGGTGCGAAGCGCAGCCAGGTGCGCTGGGCCAGGTCGGCCACCTCGGAGTAGCTCTCGTGGAACTCGACCAGCAGGGGGTCGCCGTGGACGTCGTCCACCCCCACCCAGGCCACCAGCACCCGGCCGCTGCTGCGCCCCGCGAGCACGGTCGGGTCGCCGGGCTCGGCGACGCGCGAGGCGACCGAGCCGGTCCGCAGGGCGCGCAGTGCGACGTCCGGCAGCGGCGCGACCCGGCCGACGACGCTGCGGTCGTCGGCCCAGAGGACCGCACCGTTCGCCGCGCGCACCCGGACCGCGACCACCGGGCCGGCCGCCACCAGCGCCGTGACGTGGGTGCGCAGGTCGCCGGGCGGGTCGGGCAGCACGCCGCGGGAGCCGTCCAGGACGGGGGTCAGGGTGGCGGCGGTGACGCGCGCGAGGTTCTCGAAGGCCCGGGTGCCCTGTTCGAGGCCGGCCCGCCGGGCGAGCACCCCGGTGAGCAGCGCCAGGGCGAGGGTCACCGCCAGACCGGCGCAGGTGAACCAGGCGACCGGAACGGCGACCGAGGTGCGCCGTCTCGCCCTGTGCCCCGCCGTCCGCCGTCTGGCCCGGACCACTCCGAGCACGGTAGGGGCATGCGGTTCCGTATCGGGGGTCCCCGAGCGCGGCGCGGCAGGGGAGGGGACGCCGACCGTCGGCGCGCCCGGGGAGTCGTACGGACGGCGACGTCCTCGCCACGGTCCGCGGCGGCGTTCCGGCGATCCGCGGGAACCCGGGGCGTCCCGCCGGCGACTCCTGTTCCGTGACCCCTCGCTCGCCGGCCGCGCGCCGGACCGCTGCCACCGTCCTGATGAGCGCCCTCCTGCTCGCCGCCGGCACCGGGACGGCGGCCGCCCACGTCTCCGTCGACGCCCCTGGGGCGGTGGCCGGCACCGGCCCGGTGACCCTGCAGTTCTCCGCCGCGTCGGAGGCCGCCGCGGGCATCACCGCGATGCGCACCCGGCTGCCCGAGGGCATCGACCCGGCCGGTGTCTCGCTGGCCTCCGGGCCGGCCGGCTGGACGCTGGCCTCCACCGGCCAGGGCTTCGAGGTCGGCGGGCCCGCGCTGCCCCCCGGGGCCGACGCGGAGTACGCGGTGACCGTGGCGACCCTGCTGGCCGGGGTGACCGAGCTGGCCTTCCCGACGGTGCAGGTCTACGCCGACGGCACCGAGGACGCCTGGATCGAGCAGCAGGTGCCCGGCGGGCCGGAGCCGGAGCTGCCGGCACCCGTCCTCACGGTCGCCCCGGGGACCCCCGCCCCCTCGACGTCGGCGCCCGCTCCCACGGTGTCGGCGACGCCGACGGAGTCCGAGCCGGCGCCCACCGCGACGACGCCCGACCCGGCCGCGGCCGACGAGGGGACCGGCAGCGGCTGGCTGGTCCCGGTCGCGGCGGTCGCCGGGCTCGCCGCCGTGGCCGGTGGCCTCTGGTACCGCCGCTCCCGCGCCGGGCGGTGATCACCGCCGCCTAGACTCGGCGGACGTGTCCCGCACCCCCATGATCGCGCCCAGCCTCCTGTCGGCGGACTTCGCCCGGCTGGCCGAGGAGTCCCGGCGGGTCGCCGACGCCGACTGGCTGCACTTCGACGTCATGGACGCGCACTTCGTGCCGAACCTGACCTTCGGGCTGCCGGTGATGCAGGCGCTGCAGGCGGTCAGCCCGGTGCCGCTGGACTGCCACCTGATGATCGAGGCCCCGGAGCGGTGGGCGCCGGGGTACGCCGAGGCCGGCGCGCGCAACGTCACCGTGCACGCCGAGGCCTGCAGCGGCGACCCGCGCGCCGTCGCCCGGGACCTGCGCGCCGCCGGGTCGCTGGCCGGGCTGGCGCTCAAGCCGGGCACCCCGCTGGAGGAGTACCTCGACGTGCTCTCGGAGTTCGACACCCTGCTGGTCATGACCGTGGAGCCCGGGTTCGGCGGCCAGTCGTTCATCGCCGAGACGTTGCCCAAGGTCCGCCGCGCCCGTGAGCTGATCGACACCGGCCACCTCACGCTGCTGGTGGAGGTCGACGGCGGGATCAACGCCGACACCATCGAGCAGGCCGCCGCCGCCGGCGCCGACGTCTTCGTCGCGGGCTCGGCCGTCTACGGCGCCGACGACCCGGCGCGCGCCATCGCCGGGCTGCGCGCGCAGGCCGCCGCGGCGCGGCCGGTGTGAGCGCCTCCGCGGCCGAGCTCTCCGCCATGGCCCGGGCCCGCGAGCTGGGGATGGGCGTCCTCGGCACCACGAGCCCGAACCCGCCGGTGGGGGCGGTGGTGCTGGCCGCCGGCGGGACGCCGGTGGGGGAGGGCGCGACCGCGCCGCCCGGCGGCCCGCACGCCGAGGTCCGGGCGCTCGAGCAGGCCGGGGAGCGGGCCCGCGGCGGCACCGTCGTCGTCACCCTCGAGCCGTGCGCGCACACCGGCCGCACCGGGCCGTGCGCCGACGCCCTGCTCGCCGCCGGGGTCGCCCGCGTGGTGGTCGCCGTCCCCGAGCCGACGCAGCTGGCCGGTGGCGGGGTCGACCGGCTGCGCGCCGCCGGCGTCGACGTCGAGCTGGGCGTGGACCAGCAGGCCGCCGAGGAGGGCGCGCTGGCCGCGTGGCTGACCGGCGTGCGCCAGCATCGCCCGTTCGTGGTCTGGAAGGTCGCCGGCACCCTCGACGGGCGGGTCGCCGCGGCCGACGGCAGCAGCCGCTGGGTCACCGGCCCGGAGGCCCGTGCCGCCGTCCACCGGCTGCGGGCCACCTGTGACGCGGTCGTCGTCGGCTCGGGCACGGCGTTGGCCGACGACCCGCAGCTGACCGTCCGCGACGCCGACGGCCGGGACGCCGCGCGGCAGCCGCTGCGCGTCGTCCTCGACCGCCGCGGCCGGCTCCCGGACACCGCCCGGGTGCTCGACGCTGCCGCGCCCACCCTGGTCAGCGCTGCGGCCGGCCCGCGGGAGCTGCTCGCCGAGCTGTTCGCCCGCGACGTGCGGCGGGTGCTGCTGGAGGGCGGGCCGACGCTGACCGCGGCCTTCCTGCGCGACGGGCTGGTCGACGAGGCGGTCGTGCACCTGGCGCCCAAGCTGCTCGGCGCCGGCGCCCCCCTGGTCGGCGACCTGGGAATCACCGGGATCGGCGACGCGCTGACCCTCACGGTCACCGGCCTCACCCGCCTGGGCGGGGACGTGGAGATCCGGCTGCGGCCGACCCGGCACACTGGGGTCCGGCGCGTCGCGGACTCCCGCGGCGCGACCGGAGGGAGTTGATCGTGTTCACCGGCATCGTCGAGGAGGTCGGCACCCTGCTGGCCCGGGTGGACCAGCAGGACGCCGCGCAGCTGCGCATCCGGGCGCGCAAGGCGCTGGAGGGCGTGGCGCTGGGCGACTCGGTCGCCGTGAACGGCGTCTGCCTCACCGTCACGGGGACCGACGGGGAAGAGTGGACCACCGACGTGATGGCCGAGACCCTCCGCCGCAGCAGCCTGGGCGCGCTCGGCGCCGGCGACCCGGTCAACCTGGAGCGCGCCGTCACGCCGCACACCCGGCTCGGCGGGCACCTGGTGCAGGGCCACGTCGACGGCGTCGGCACCGTGCTCACCCGCACCCCCGGCGAGCACTGGGAGGTCGTGCGGGTCGGGCTGCCGCCCGAGCTGGCACGCTACGTCGTCGAGAAGGGCTCGATCACCGTGGACGGCGTCTCGCTCACCGTCAGCGCGGTCAGCGCCGCCGACGACCCCGAGCCGTGGCTCGAGGTCAGCCTCATCCCCACCACCCTGCGCGAGACCACGCTGGGTGCCGTCCCTCCCGGGAGCCCGGTCAACCTGGAGGTCGACGTGATCGCCAAGTACGTGGAACGCCTGTTGGGAGCCCGTCGGTGACTGCCACCATCCGCCTCGACACGGTCGAGGACGCGATCGCCGCCATCAAGAGCGGCCGCCCGGTCGTCGTGATCGACGACGAGGACCGGGAGAACGAGGGCGACCTGATCTTCGCCTCCGAGCTGGCCACCCCGGAACTCGTCGCGTTCATGGTCCGCTACACCTCGGGCTACATCTGCGTGGCCGTCACCGAGGGCGACGCCGACCGGCTGGACCTGCCGCCGATGTTCCGGGTCAACCAGGACCGGCGCGGCACCGCCTACACCGTCACCGTCGACGCCCGCGAGGGCGTGACCACCGGCATCTCCGCCTCCGACCGGGCGCAGACCATCCGGCTGCTCGCCTCGCCGGACACCGACTCCACCGACCTGGCCCGGCCCGGGCACATCGTGCCGCTGCGCGCCCGGGACGGCGGCGTGCTGCGCCGGCCCGGGCACACCGAGGCCGCCGTGGACCTCGCGGTGCTGGCCGGGCTGCGCCCCTCGGGCACCCTGTGCGAGGTGGTCAGCGAGGAGGACCCGGTCGGCATGGCGCGCGGCGAGGAGCTGCGGGCCTTCGCCGACGAGCACGACCTGTGCCTGATCTCGATCGCCGACCTCATCGCCTACCGCAAGCGCTTCGACAAGCTGGTCGAGCGGGTGGCCGAGGCCACCGTGCCGCTGGCGCCGGGCACCTTCACCGCCGTCGGCTACCGCAGCTCCTACGACGACCGGGAGCACGTCGCGTTCGTCTACGGCGACATCGGCGACGGCGAGGACGTGCTGGTCCGCGTGCACTCCGAGTGCCTCACCGGTGACGTCTTCGGCTCGCTGCGCTGCGACTGCGGCCCCCAGTTGCAGGCGGCGCTGGCCGCGGTGGCGCAGGAGGGCCGCGGCATCGTGCTCTACGTCCGCGGGCACGAGGGCCGGGGCATCGGTCTGCTGCACAAGCTGCAGGCCTACCAGCTGCAGGACAGCGGCATCGACACCGTCGACGCCAACCTCGACCTCGGCCTGCCCGCGGACGCCCGCGACTACGGCACCGGCGCGCAGATCCTCGTCGACCTCGGCGTGCACACCATGCGGCTGCTCACCAACAACCCGGCCAAGCGCGCCGGCCTGGAGGGCTACGGGCTCAAGGTGACCGGCCGGGTGCCGCTGCCCAGCCACGTGACCGCGGAGAACCTCGCCTACCTGCGCACCAAGCGCGACCGGATGGGCCACCTGCTGGACATCATCGAGCCGGAGACCGAGTCCGGTCCGGCCGACGCCGCGACCGTGCCGGGCACCGACGTCCCGCTGCGCCAGAGGGAGCAGCGGCTGTGAGCGGCAGGGGTGCGCCGGAGGCGGCGGCGGTCGACGCGGCCGGGTTGACCCTGGGCATCGTCGCCACCACCTGGCACGCCGAGATCACCGGCGCGCTGCTGGAGCGGGCGGTCGCCGCCGCGGTCGCCAGCGGCGTCCCCGAGCCGACCGTCGTCCGGGTCCCGGGCGCGGTGGAGCTGCCGGTGGTGGCCCAGGCGCTCACCGAGCGGCACGACGCGGTCGCGGCGCTCGGCGTGGTCATCCGCGGCGGGACGCCGCACTTCGAGTACGTCTGCGACGCGGTCACCGCCGGGCTCACGCGGGTGGCCCTCGACGCGGGCACGCCCGTGGGCAACGGCGTCCTGACCTGCGACACCGAGGAGCAGGCGCGCGACCGGGCCGGCCTGCCCGGCTCGGCCGAGGACAAGGGCTGGGAGGCGGCCGTGGCCGCCCTGGCCACGGCGCTGACCCTCCGCAGCCTGCGCGGGCCCGCCCGGCCCACCGGCTTCTCGATCCGACCAGCCGACGGGAGCCGCGCGTGAAGACCTTCGACCAGCTGTTCGCCGAGCTCTCGGCGAAGGTCGCCGCCGGCGACCCCGCGTCCGGGACGGTCGGCGCGGTCCGCGACGGCGTGCACGCCGCGGGCAAGAAGGTCGTCGAAGAGGCCGCCGAGTCCTGGATGGCCGCCGAGCACGAGGGGCCCGAGCGGACCGCCGAGGAGGTCAGCCAGCTCCTCTACCGGGTGCAGGTCCTCATGCTCGCCCGCGGGCTGACCCTGGACGACGTCTACGCTCGCCTGTAGATCCCACGGTTTAAGGAGCTCCACCTGTGCTGCGCATCGCCGTGCCCAACAAGGGGGTCCTGAGCGAGCCCGCGGCCGAGATGCTCGCGGAGAGCGGCTACCGGCAGCGCCGCAGCACCAAGGACCTCGCCGTCTACGACCCGGACAGCGACACCGAGTTCTTCTACCTGCGGCCGCGCGACATCGCCGTCTACGTCGCCGCCGGCACGCTCGACGTCGGCATCACCGGCCGGGACATGCTGCTCGAGACCGCCCCGGCCGACGGCGAGGGCGTCGCCGCGGTGGAGGTCATGCCGCTGGGCTTCGGCCGCTCGTCGTTCCGCTTCGCCACCCCGGTGGAGTCCGCCATCGAGACCGTCGACCAGCTGGCCGGCAAGCGGATCGCCACGGCCTACCCGGTGCTGCTGCAGCGCTACCTCGACGAGCAGCGCATCCCGGCCTCGGTGGTGAAGCTCGACGGCGCGGTGGAGACCGCCTGCCGGCTCGGTGTCGCCGACGCCGTCTGCGACGTGGTCGAGACCGGGACGACGCTGCGCGCTGCCGGGCTGCACATCATCGGTGAGCCGGTGCTCACCAGCGAGGCCATCCTGGTCCGGCGGGCCGGCGCGGAGGAGATCCCGGCCGTCGCGCAGCTGCGCCGCCGGCTCCGCGGGGTCCTGGTCGCCCGGCAGTACGTGATGCTCGACTACGACTGCCCCAACGAGCTGCTGGAGAAGGCGACCGCGCTGACCCCGGGCCTCGAGGGGCCGACGGTCAGCCCGCTGCAGACCGAGGGCTGGTCCGCGGTGCGCGCGATGGTCGCCCAGTCCGACACCAACCGGGTGATGGACGAGCTGTGGGAGCTCGGCGCCCGGGCGATCCTGGTCACCAGCATCCACGCCTGCCGGCTCTGAGGCTGTGACATTGCGGTCCTACCGGACCGCACCGCGGCCACGTGCCGTACCCGGCTGCCGCTGAGCCCAGGCCTCCCGTCCCCGCTCGGGGGAGCCTCCGGCCCCCCGCTCCCAGGGACCGCACCGCGGCCACGTGCCGTACCCGGCTGCCGCTGAGCCCAGGCCTCCCGTCCCCGCTCGGGGGAGCCTCCGGCCCCCCGCTCCCAGGGACCGCACCGCGGCCACGTGCCGTACCCGGCTGCCGCTGAGCCCAGGCCTCCCGTCCCCGCTCGGGGGAGCCTCCGGCCCCCGCGACCGGTCCACCCCGACCAGGGGCCGTCCCCGGCCCGGTCCTGCGGTGACCATCGGCGAGTGGTTGCCGCCGTCGGCGGGTCGGGCAGCCACCTGCTGAGGATCACGGCCCCTGACGCGCGAGAGCCCCCGTCCGGACAGGACGGGGGCTCCCGGCGGCCTCTGTCAGCGGGTGCGCATGGTCCGGTCGACGAGGTCGATCGCGGTGCACAGCCCCAGCGCCATGGCGCGGCCGCTCGTGGCACCCGTGGCGAGCAGCCCGTCGATCGCCGGGGCCAGCGGTCGCTCGCCGACCAGCCCGTGCAGCACCGCGGCGTACTCCGCGCTGACCCGCCCGGCGGCGGCGTGCCGCAGCAGTGCCCGCGACAGCTCCGTCGTCCGGCCTGCGGCGAGTGCCGAGACCGCCGAGGAGAAGCGCTCCGCGGCCGGGTGACCCAGCAGCACCAGCCCGGCCATCGTCCCGGCCATGACGTCGTCCCCGGCCGGGGTCAGCCCCGGGCCCAGACCGATCAGCCGGGTGGCCGTGCGCAGCGCGGCGTCGAGGTCGGCCCGGCGGACGGCGCCGCGCAGGGCGGCCAGCGGGCCACCGGGACCGGCCGGCAGGCCGGGGAGGGTGAACGCGCTGTGCGGCACACCCTCGCCGTAGAGGGCGTTGCGCAGCTGGCGCACGCCCTCCGGCAGCAGGGCCGGGCGCGGGCGGGGCAGCCGGGGGCGCGGGTCCCACCAGGCGGCGGCGCTGACGGCGAGGTCCCCGACGACGATGCGCCCGCCCCCGACCTCGGCCGGGGCGTCCGGCGGGAGGGCCACCAGCGGACGGCCGTTGCTGGGGCGGAAGAGCACGCAGGCCAGCGGGAGGCGGGCGGCGTCGCTGGTGATCACCCCGACGACGTCGCCGCCGCGTTCGGTGGGCACCTGTAGGTAGACGGCGGCGGGGACGCTGAGCAGCACGCGCGCCGGGCGGACCGGACCGCGCAGGAGGTCGGCGACACCGGTGCTCGCCGAGGCGGGCACGGCGGTGGCGGCGCGGGCGGGGGGAGCGGTGCGCGCGGTGGCCTGGGCGGACTCGCGCGGCAGGGGGATGGTCGGCAGTCCGGCCCGCGCGGCCTGGCCACGCGGGGAGGTTCGAGCCCCGGGGCGGCTCCCGCCCGGGCCTGCGGTCTCGTCGATGGTGCGCATGGCGACCCTCTTCACGCTGGTGACCACGGGGGGCACCGTCGGCTCGAGACCCCCCGCCCGAGTCCAGCCCACCCGCTGGAGGGGGGCTGGGCGGCACCCTGGGAGGGGAACCGGCCTACCATCCACCGGGCGGGGCGGAACCGGGTCTCGAACCTATGCGGCGCGTCGCATGCCCTTGTATGGCGGAAGTCGCCAAGAATGGGGGAGTGGGTCCAGGCACTCCTGACAGGGTGCTGGGATGTGGCCATGTGCATCGGTAACTGGGAAAGTGGGTGTCGTGACCCAGGGTGAAGCCTCGCTCGTCGTCCCCACGTTGGGTGAGCGCATGGTCTCGTCCCGGCGTCACCTGTCGGCAGCGGAGGCGTCCGTGACCGAGAGCCGCGGCGAGCGGCCCAGCTGGCAGGAGCGCATGGGCCTGACCCTGGCCGAGGCGCTGCGGCTGCCCGGACTGGCCGGGACCGAGGTGGTCGCCGGCCGTGGCGGACTGGACCGCGTCGTCCGCTACATGGTGGTCGACGACCCGGCCGACCCGTTGGCCGTCGCGGGCCCCGACGTCCTGGTCGTCCTGGGGGCGCGGCTGCCCCCGGCGGACGCCGCCAACTGCCGCGCCCTGGTGGAGCGGTTGGACTCGATGGGCACCGCGGCGCTGGCCTACCGCCGGGCCGAGGGTCCGGCGCCGGTGCCGGCCGACGTGCTCGCCGAGGCCGACCGCCGGGCCCTGCCGGTGCTGGCGCTGCCGGCCGAGGTGCGCATGGGCGAGGTCGTCTCCGAGGTGCTCGGCGCCGTCGTCGGCAAGCAGAGCGAGGCGCTGGCGCTGTCCACCCGCATGCACGACCAGTTCATCGACGTCGCGCTCAGCGGCGGCGGGCTGGCCGAGGTCACCGACCAGCTGGCGGTCTCCCTGGAGGGCGCCGCCGTCCTGGGGCTCGGGCCGGACCGGGAGATCGTCACCACCGCCGGCCCGGCCGAGGACGTCGAGGAGATCAGCGACTGGCTGTGGCTGCTGGACGCCGAGGCCGAGGACGAGATGGCGACGATGGCGCCGTCCCGCCGGGTCTCCGGCCTGCGCGCGGACCAGACCGTCGTCACCCCGGCCGACGTGCTCGCCGACGCCGACCTCTCGCCGGCCGACGGCATCCTGCTCGTCCCCGGGCACCACGAGCTGCCCGGCGGGGTGGGGGAGTACGCGGTCGCGCCGATCATGGCCGGCGACCAGCGGCACGGCTGGCTGGTCGCCGTCCACCGTCGGGGGCCGATGCTCGTGGGCGCCGGTGCGGTGCTGGAGCGGGCGGCGGTCGTCTCGGCGCTGTCGGTGATCCGCCAGCAGGCCGTGCACTCGGTGGAGCTGCGCTTCCAGGGCGACCTGGTGCGCCGGCTGGTCGCCGGGTCGCTGCGGCACACCGAGCGGGCGCTGGCGCAGACCCGGTCGTTCGGCTGGCGGCTGGACGGGCCGGTCGTCGTCCTGGTGACCGCCACCGAGACCGCCGCGGACCCGCAGGCCGACCCGACCCGCGCCCTCGACGTCCTCGACCGGCTGGCCGACGGCTGGCGCGCCGCCCTGGAGACGGAGGTCTCCGGCGCCGCGGTGGCCGGGCTGTCGACCGAGATCGTCACGGTGCTGCCGCTCGACGGGCGGACGCCGGAGGAGATCACCTCGCTGGTGACCGCGGTGACCGGCCGGGTCAACGCGCGGGTGCGCCGTGTGGGACGGGTGCTCGGCACCGGCATCGGCCGCCCGGCGGGCTCGCTGTCGGCGCTCGGCGAGGCGCACCAGCAGGCCTCCCGCGCGCTCGGCGTGGGCCAGGAGATCCACGGGCCGCAGGCGGTGACCCACTTCGACCAGCTCGGCGTCTTCCGGCTGCTGTCGCTGATCCCCGACAGCACCGAGCTGCGCAACTACGTCGACGAGGTGCTCCGGTCGCTGGCGGACGCCGCGGACCCCGACTCCGCGGACCTCCGCGAGACGCTGCGGGTGCTGCTGGAGACCAACCTCAACGTCGCGGAGTCCGCGCGCCGGCTGCACTTCCACTACAACACGATGCGCTACCGGATCGGCAAGCTCGAGCGGCTGCTCGGGCCGTTCACCACCGACCCGACGCTGCGGCTGAACCTGCTGCTCGCGCTGCACGCCGCGCGCATGCGGGGCCTGGACCAGCCGCACCGCCCCCCGGTGGACGCCGCGATGACGCTGCCCCCGGACGACGGCCTCGACGCACTGGTCTGACCACGCCGTGGGTAGGAGCGTCGGTGCGCTGGTGGCGCGGATGGAGGCGCTGCTGGCACCGCTGGAGGCCGACCGCGACCCCGCCCGCTTCTTCCTCGGCGTGTACCTGCGCACGACCGTCGCCGTCGGCGCGGCGATCGACGCCGGCGACTTCGAGGACCCCGCCTGGGTCGAGGAGTGGGACGTCGACTTCGCCGACCTCTACCTCGACGCCCTGACCGCGCACCGCCGCGACCCGGCGTCGCCACCCCGGCCCTGGCGGCTGGCCTTCGGCGCGCGGCCGGACCTCCCGCCGGAGGCCCACGTGCTGCTGGGCATGAACGCGCACATCAACCTCGACCTGCCGCAGTCGCTGGTGCGGGTGATCCCGCCGGCCGGGTTCGACGACCCGGGAACGCTGGACCGGCGCCGGCGCGATCACGAGCGGATCGACCGGGTGCTCGCCTCCCGGGTCGCCGCCGAGGACGGCGAGCTGCACCGGGCCGGGGGACGGCGCACCCCGCTGGACCGGCTGCTGGCCCCGGTGAACCGGACCGCGAGCCAGGTGTTCCTGCGGGAGTCCCGGCGGAAGGTGTGGGCCAACGCCCGCCGACTCGACGCCGCCCGGCGCCGCGGCCCGGACGCCGCCGCGGCCCGGCTGGCCGACCTGGAGGCCGCCGCCGCGACGCGGGTCGACGACCTGCTGCGCCCCGGGCCGGTGCTGGTGCGGCTGGCGGTCCGCGGCTTCGGCGTCACGCTCGCCTGACCGCCCCGGACCCCCGTGCTGCCGGGGCGGGCGGCATCGGCGAGGCTGGGACGACGGCCGCAACCCGGCGGCCGTGCGAGGAGGAGGAGGTCGCATGACTGAGGTCGCCCGTCCGCTGTCCGGCAGGGTCGCGCTGGTCACCGGCGCGTCGTCGGGGATCGGGGAGGCCACGGCCGTCGCCCTGGCCGAGGCCGGGGCCGCGGTCGCGATCGGGGCCCGCCGACGGGACCGGCTCGACGGCCTGGCCGCGCGGCTCGGCGAGGCCGACGCGAAGGTGGCCACCCTGGACCTCGACGTCACCGACGAGGCGTCCTGCCGCGACGCCGTCGCCCGCACCCGCAGCGAGCTCGGCGGCCTCGACGTCCTGGTGAACAACGCCGGGGTGATGCTGCTCGGCACGATCGTCGGCGCCGATCCCGAGGACTGGCGGCGCATGGTCGACACCAACGTGATGGGTCTGATGTACATGACCCACGCGGCGATCGACGGGATGCTCGAGCAGGGCTCGGGCGACGTCGTGAACATCTCCAGCACCGCCGGCCGCACCGCGCGCGCCGGCGTCGGGGTCTACAACGCGAGCAAGTGGGCGGTGAACGCCTTCAGCGAGTCGCTGCGCCAGGAGGTGACCGCCCGGGGTGTGCGGATCTCCCTCGTCGAGCCCGGCGCGGTGGAGACCGAGCTGCGCTCGCACATCACCCAGCCCGAGGCGAAGGCGGCCGCCCTGGCGCACACCGAGGGCATGCGCTCGCTGCAGCCCGAGGACGTCGCCCGCGCGATCGTCTACGTGGTGACCCAGCCGGCGCACGTGGCGGTCAACGAGGTGCTCGTGCGCCCCACCGACCAGGAGCGCTAGCGGCGGGACCTGTCCCGGGCCGGCCCCGAGCCGGGTGACGTGCTGGACGGCCCTCCTGCAGGGGCCCGCCCCGAGCGTCAGCGAGCGGTGGGGGGCAGGAGGACCCTTCTTCAGTCGACCGGCGGGATGGGCGTGCGGACGGCGTGGAGGACGTCGTCGCGCTCGTGCACGAAGCCGAGGCGGGCCGCGACCGCCCGGCTGGCCCGGTTGTCGCGGCTCGTCGTCCAGGTCGGCGTGCGACCCCGGGAACGGATGTCGGCCACGACCGCGGTGGCGCACGCGGTCGACAGGCCGCGGCCTCGGGACCCGGGCTCGGTGACGACGCCGAGGTCCTCGAACCGCCGGCCGACGAAGAACGGGCACGCGACGGAGACCGGCCGCTCGCCGTCGAACGCGGCCCAGGCCCGTCCGGACGCCGCGAGCCCGGCCGCACCGCCCCACGTCGCGCCGATCCAGGCGATCGTGGGGGAGAGCGTGGCCAACGCGGGCGCGTCGCCCGCCGCCAGCCGCCGGACCGCGGCGACCGGTCGGGGCGTGCGCACCGTGGCCGGCAGGACGGCGATCACACGCGGCCAGATCGCGGTGCCCGGGTCGACGGCGCGGAGGGTCGGCAGCCACTCGGGTGGCGCCTCGACGAACCCGGCCAGGCCGTCGACGACGCGCGGGACCCCGCGCAGCGCGACGTTGCCGCCGGACTCGGCCACCACGGTCCGCGGCGCGGGCCACCGGTCGACGCGGCAGACCCCCACGCCGGTGTGTGCGATGTGCTGCTGGACCAGCGGGCCGGGCCGCTCGGGTGCGAAGAAGCCCGACACGTCGGCCGCGGCGACCTCGAGCACGTCGACGGCCTAGTCGTGGAAGACCTCGATGCGGGCGCCCATCTCCACCAGGCGCTCGTAGAGCTGCTCGTAGCCGCGGGCGATGATGTCGACGTTGCGCAGCACCGACGTCCCCTTCGCCGCAAGCATCGCCAGCAGGATGCACACCGCCGGGCGCAGCGCCGGCGGGCAGACCACCTCGGCGCTGGACCAGTGGGTCGGGCCGGTCACCAGCACGCGGTGCGGGTCGAGCAGCCGGACGTCGGCGCCGAGCCGGGTCAGGTCGGAGAGGTGGATGGCCCGGTTGTCGTAGACCCAGTCGTGGATCAAGGTGGAGCCGGTGGCCGCGGCCGCGATGACGGCGAAGAACGGCAGGTTGTCGATGTTGAGGCCCGGGAACGGCATCGGGTGGATCTTGTCGATCGGCGCCTTGAGCTGCGACGGCGAGATGGTGACGTCGACCAGCCGGGTGTGCCCGTTGTCGGCCCGGTACTCCGGCGAGAGGCTGTAGCGCAGCCCCATCTCGGCGAGGGTGGCCAGCTCCACCTCGAGGAACTCGATCGGCGCCCGGCACACGGTGAGCTGGGAGTCGGTGACGATGCCGGCGGTCAGCAGGCTCATCGCCTCGACCGGGTCCTCGCTGATCGTGTAGTCCACGTCGGCGTCGAGCACCGGCTTCCCGCGGACGACGAGCGTGGTGGTGCCCAGGCCCTCGATGCCGACGCCGAGCAGCTGCAGGTACAGGCACAGGTCCTGGACCATGTAGTTGGAGCTGGCGTTGCGGATGGTCGTCGTCCCGTCGGTGCGGGCCGCGGCCAGCAGCGCGTTCTCGGTGACGGTGTCGCCCCGTTCGGTGAGCACGATGGTGCGGTCGGCCGTGCCGGGCGTGGTGACCTCACCGTGGTACTGCCCGCCGCGGGCCTCGACCTCCAGACCGAAGGGGCGCAGCGCGATCATGTGCGGCTCGACGGTGCGGGTGCCCAGGTCGCACCCGCCGGCGTAGGGCAGGTCGAAGACCGGCGCCCGGTGCAGCAGGGGGCCGAGGAACATGATGATGCTGCGGGTCCGGCGGGCGGCGTCGGCGTCGATGCCGGCGAGGTCGAGCTCCTCGGGGACGACGAGGCTGAGGTCCCGGCCGGCCGCGTCCCAGGTCGCCGAGACACCGATCGAGCGGAGCACGTCGAGGATCCGCTCGACCTCGACGATGCGGGCCACGTTGCGCAGCGTCGTCCGGCCGCGGTTGAGCAGGGCCGCGCACAGCAGGGCGACGGCGGCGTTCTTCGAGGACTTGACGGTGACGCTGCCGCGCAGCGGCACGCCGCCGGTGACCCGCAGGTGGGTGGGCCCGGAGGGTCCGACGCTGAACAGCTCCCGCTCCAGCGCCTCGGACAGCCGGCCGAGGAGCTCGAGGGTGAGGTTCTGCCCGCCCTGCTCGATGCGGGCGATGGCGCTCTGGCTGGTACCCAGCCGCTCGGCGAGCTGCTGCTGGGTCAGGCCCCGGTGCCGACGGGCGTCGCGGACGAGCATGCCGATGCGCTGCATGGCGCTGGACTCGTGCGCCCGGGTGTCAGCGCTGGACTCGTGCGCCCGGGCGTCAGCGCTGGATTCGTGGGCCCGGGTGTCAGCGGTATCGGTGGTGGGTTCGGTGACCGTCACGAGCAGTCACGGTATCTCGCATGTGAGATCACGAGGCTCCGGCACGCCGGGACGGACCGGTCCCGCCAGACTGCGGTGCATGGACGTTGTGGTGACGGGCGGGACGGGGCGGCTCGGGCGGCGGGTGGCCGATCGGTTGCAGGACGGCGGCCACCGGGTGCGGCAGATGTCGCGGCGGGGGACCGGCCCGGGCGGGGTGCGCGGCGATCTGGCCACCGGCCGCGACCTGCCGCAGGCGCTGGCCGGCGCGGAAGTGGTCGTGCACGCGGCCAGCGACGCGCGCGGCGACTACTGGGAGGCCGACGTCGCCGGCACGCGGCGGCTGGTGCAGGCGGTCGACCGCGAGCGGCTGCGCCACCTGGTCTTCGTCTCCATCGTCGGGGTCGACCGGATCCCCTACGGCTACTACCACGCCAAGTACGCCGCCGAGCAGGTGCTGCTTGCCTCCGGGCTGCCGGTGACCCTGCTGCGCATCACCCAGTTCCACGACTTCGTCGACGAGCTGCTGGCCACCGCCCGCCGCGGGCCGGTGCTGCCGGTGCCGATGGGCTGGCGGCTGCAGCCGGTCGACGTGGCCGAGGCCGCCGCCCACACCGCCGAGGTGGCGGCCGGGCCTCCGGCGGGGGACGTCGTCGAGTACGGCGGGCCCGAGGAGCTGACGGCGGCCGAGGCCGCGCGGGCCTGGGCGGCCGCCCGCGAGCCGGGCGCCCGCGTCGTGGCGACCCCGGTCCCCGGACGGCTGTCGGCGGCGGTCCGGGACGGCGGCGCGCTGCCCACCCGCGGAGCGCGCGGGCGGCGCACCTACGAGGAACACCTGCGCGGCTGAAGAAGCACCCCGTCCTCCCCGCGACGGGGCCACTCCTGCCAGAGACCGCAACGGGGAGGACGACGTCCGGAACGCGCCGGTGGAGCGTCGGTGGGCCGACCTAGGGTCGCGGCGTGCCCCGCAGTCCCGCCGTCCGTGTCCTGGCCGCCGTCGTCGTCACCGTGCTGGCCTGGGCGTCGGCGTTCGTCGCCATCCGCGCCGTGGGGGCCGACCTCTCGCCGGGACCGCTCGCGCTGGGCCGGCTGCTGGTCGGCACCGCGGTGCTCGGCGCGCTGCTGGTGGTGGCTCGTCAGCCGTGGGTGCCGCCCACCGGGCGCGAGTGGCGGTTGCTCGCGGTGTGCGGGGTCGGCTGGTTCGGCGTCTACAACGTGGCGCTCAACGCGGCCGAGCGGCACCTGGACGCCGGGACGACGGCGATGCTGGTCAACGTCGGGCCGATCCTCATCGCCGTCCTCGCCGGGCTGTGGCTGGGGGAGGGCTTCCCGCGGTGGCTGGTCGCCGGCCTGGCGGTCGCCTTCGCGGGCGTGCTGCTGATCGGCCTGGCCACCCGCGGCGCCGACGCCGACGTCCTGGGCGTGCTGCTGTGCCTGGTGGCGGCCGTCACCTACGCGGTGGGCGTCGTGGCGCAGAAGCCGGTGCTGCGCCGACTGCCCCCGCTGCAGGTCACGTCCATCGCATGCGCGGTCGGGGCGGTCTGCTGCCTGCCGTGGGCCGGGTCGCTGGCCGCGGAGCTGGGGCAGGCGCCGCCCGGATCGGTGGCCGGTCTCGTCTACCTGGGCGCGGTGCCGACCGCGCTGGCGTTCAGCACCTGGGCGTACGCCCTGGCGCGGACCGACGCCGGGCGGCTCGGCGTCACGACCTACCTGGTGCCGCCGCTCGTGGTGCTCATGGGCTGGCTGCTGCTCGGCGAGGTGCCACCGGTCCTCGCCGTCGTCGGCGGCGCGGTCTGCCTGGCCGGCGTGGCGCTGTCCCGGCGGCGTGCGCCGCTGCGGCGGCCGCAGGTGCAGCCGGCCCGCGCGGGCGCCTGACGGAGGACCCCCTGCGCCCCACCACTCGCCGGCTCGCGGCGGGACCCTGCAGGCGGGGCCGGGTCAGCCGGCGGCGCGAGCCGGGACGACGAGCACCGGCCGGTGGGCGCTGTGCAGCAGGGCACGGGTCACGTGCCCGACCAGGGCGTCCCTGGCGCCACCGCGGCCGCGGCTGCCCACGACGAGCAGCGCCGCGCGGCGGCGGGCGGCCTCGTCGGCGAGGGTCGCCGCGGTCGCCCGCGGCCGGCCGGCCCGCCCCGAGCACCTGACGGTGACCAGTTCGGTGCCCTCCACGCCCGCGGGGGTGGGTGAGCTCTCCTGCTCCTGGACGGCGACCAGCAGCCGCCGCCGGTGCGGCATCAGGGTCGTGGCCGCCTCGAGCGCGCGCTGGGCGTGGGACGAGCCGTCGGTGCCGACGAGGACCGGCCCGGACTCGGCCGCCGCCCACTCGGCGGTGGTCAGGGGGTGGGGGACGACGAGCACCGGCACCGGGCTGGCCTGCACGACCAGGTCCGAGAGGCTGCCCATGGTGGCCCGCATGCCGCTCATGCCGCGCGAGCCCACCACCACCAGGTCGGCGTCGAGCTCCTCGGCGGTCCGGGCGAACTGGTAGCCGTCGCCGCCGAAGGTGCGCTTGACCAGCGGCTCGGCGTCCCATCCGGCGGCCTGCGCGAGCTTCACGCCGTTGCGGGCGAGCCGCTCGGCCTCGGCGTGGCCCTCGGTCTCCATCAGCCGGCCGAGCGCCTCGGCGTTGGTGGCGCGCTCGAGGACGCGGTGCCGCAGCTCCGGGGAGGTGAACGGCGGCTCCCACAGGTGCACGATCCAGGCGGTGGCCCACGGCAGGAGCATGGCGGCCGCCTCGATCGCGTTCACCGCGCTGGGCGACCCGTCGTAGCCGACGAGCACCCGCAGGCTGCGGACACCGGTGTCAGGTGCGCTCATGGCGGGCATCGTCCCCCCGCCCGGCCGATCGCGGAAAGGCCCTGCGACCGTCGACCCGCGGCCGTCCGTGCAGTAGGCAGGGGCAGTCGGGGCCGTCGTCCCGGGCGGGGAGGAGCGGGGATGGACGAGCAGCAGTGGACGGCGGTGGTGGCCGCCGCGACCCGGGCGCCGTCGGTGCACAACACCCAGCCGTGGCGCTTCACCGCCTCCGGCGACCGGCTGGAGCTGCACCGCGACCGGGAGCGGGCGCTGCCGGTCCTCGACCCGACCGGCCGGCAACAGGTCATCAGCTGCGGCGTCGCTGCGGAGTTCGCCGTCGTCGCACTGGAGGCCGCCGGCACCGGGGCCGAGGTGGACCTGCTCCCCGCGCCGGAGGACCCCGACCACCTGGCCACCGTGCGCGCCGGATCACCCCGCGAGGTCAAGCCCGCGGACGTCGCCATGGCCGAGGCGATCGGCCGCCGGCACACCGAGCGGGCGCCGTTCCTGCCGCGCGCCGTCCCCGACGGGGTGGTGGAGCGGTTCCGTGCCGACGCCGGCCGGTTCGGGGTCTGGGTGAAGGCGGTCTCCGGGTCCGACGAGGAGGTCGCCACCGCCTTCCTCGTCTCGCGCGCCGAGGAGATGGAGCGCAGCGAGCCCGAGTACCTCGCCGAACTCGAGCGGTGGCTGCGCACCGACCCGGCGGCGGTGGACGGCATCCCGGTCGGCGCCGTCCCCGAGGAGGACCCCGCGACGCGGCCGTCGAACTGGCTGGTCCGCGACTTCGTCGCCGGCAGCCGCGTGCACCACGCCTTCCTGCCGGCGGGCGACCCGGCCGCGCCTCCGCCGGAGGTGGAGCGGCCGACCGTCGTCCTGCTCGGGACCGAGGGCGACGACCGGATGGCGTGGCTGCTCGCCGGCCGGGCACTGGCCCGGCTGCTCCTGACCGCGACGACGGAGGGCCTCGCGTCCTCGCCGTTGACGCAGGCGCTGGACTGGCCGGCCACCCGCACCCGGATGCGCGCCCGGCTGTCGCTGGTCGGCTATCCGCAGATGCTGCTGCGGATGGGCTATCCGGCGACGGAGGGCGGCACCGTCTCGCAGCGGCGTCCGGTCAGCGAGGTGCTGCGGTTCGAGCCCGCGAGGTGAAGAAGGACCCCGTCCTCCCCGCCCCTCGCAGGCTCGGGGCGGGACCCGGGACGGGGCCAGGTGCCCGGGAGTACCTCATCGGCGGCGGCGGGGCGCGGCCCAGGGGTCCTCGGGGTCGAAGTCGTCGTCCGGCTCGGCGTCGGTGCCGGGGCGGGCGACCTGCGGCTGGCCGGTCGCGGGCTCCAGTGCGGCGTCCCGCTCCCGGGCGCGCTCGGTGCGTTCGGCCCGCTCCTGGGCGCGCAGGTCACGGCGGGACGGTCGCCGCTCGGCCTGCGGGCGGCGGCTGAGCACCCAGAGCCCGGCACCGGCCAGCGCCAGCCCGATCGGGATCGGGTAGGCCGAGGCCCGCTGCGTGCCGCCCTCGCCGAGCAGCGAGGTGATGCCGACGGCGAAGAACACGGTCATCGCGGTGCTCAGCAGGCCCAGCAGCGCCAGCGCCGTCCCGAGGACCTCCGAGCGGGGCCGCACGGCGTAGGCCAGGGCCAGCAGGGCGAGGCCGCCGCCGACCAGGTGCAGCCCGGCGCCGGCCTGGTGCAGGTCCTCCTGCCCGTCGAGCGGGAAGACCCCGACGAGGCCGATGCCGACGGCGGCCGCGGTGAGGAAGGCCGACGCCATCCGGCCGCCGAGCCCGGCCAGCGCCGGGCGCAGCAGCACGGCCCCAGTGCCGATGAGCAGGCCCTGCGCGACGAACGAGGCGTTCATCAGCAGCGGTGCTGCGGAGGTCGACGCGCCGAGCTCGCTGATCACGTCGTCGGCGCGGCGGTAGGAGCCGCCGGTCTGCAGCTGGACGACGGTCTCGACCACGAAGAACTGCAGGGTCAGCAGCCAGGCGATCGCGCCCCAGCGGTACCGGGTGGGAGTCACACGGGCCATGGTCCCAGCGCGCCCTGCGGATGCGGGGGCAGGTGGGCCAGGACGGCGGCGTACTGCTCCGGCGACAGCCAGGACGGGTTGCTGCCGGCGGCCATCCGGAGCACCTCGGCGTCGCGGGTGGTCGGATCGGCCAGCAGGGCGGCGCGGGGGACGGGTGCGGGCAGCCGGGCGAGGCGGACGGCGACGACGGGGCCACCGTCGTGCTCCTCGGCCTCGCCGGTGACCTCGCCGAGGGCGTGCACCCCGGGCGCGGTGCGGCCGCTGACCCACAGCAGGACCGGCTGGCCGGGGTGCAGCAGGTCGAGCCGGTAGGAGCGCCGGACGCAGCGGGTCAGCTCGATCGCCGTGCCCACCCGCCAGCCGGGCTCGATCCGCTCCGGCGGGCGGGTGGACTTCAGCACCCAGCACGCGACGTCCCCCGGCCGGAGGCGGCTCACGAGACCTCCTGGGACGGGGACGTCGACGGCGGACGGGCTCAGCGCCCGCCGGGTACGGCACCTGGCCGCGGCCACCCGGGTGAGCCGCCGGCGAGGGTCGTGCCGCGACGCGGAGGGGGGAGCCCTCCCGGCGCGGTACGGCGGACGGGCTCAGCGCCCGCCGGGTACGGCACCTGGCCGCGGTGCGGTCCGGAGGACCGCGATGTCATCGCTCAGTCGGTCGCGGAGTGGGTGTCGGCGCCCGCGGGGTCGGCGTCGTCGGCGTCCACCATCTGCCGCTCCTGCTCGGTGCGGTGCTGGAGCGCGTCGTCGTTGGGGCGGGCGTAGCCGCCGGCGTGCTCCTGGCGGTCACGCGGGGCGGACTCCGTCGTCTCCATGACGTCGTCGAGGTCGGGGCGGTCGGGCTCGCTCACGGGTCTCTCCACTTCGTCGGGGATCGTGCGTCGGGGGAGCCCATAGCCACCCGGAGGCGGCGGTAACCCGTGATCAGCGCTGCTCGAGGAGCGCCGCGGGGACCCAGGCCTCGACCAGGACCGTCCCCTGCGGCCCGGCGACGGCGTAGGTGACCCGGCCGTGCCAGCCGCCCTCGGCCTGCCGCCACTCCACCAGCAGCCCCGGCCAGACGCCGGGAGCACCGGGCGGGTCGTGCACCCAGCAGTGCCGGCCCCGCGTCCGACCGTCCCCGGCGACGCCGGCCTGCCGCGCGGGTTCGGGCGGATCGGGCGGGCCGACGCCCGAGCGCGCCGCCCGCTCCCCGAGGGAGCGACCCGACCGCCCGGGGTGCATGCCACCAGCCACGCCGCAGAGTGTCGCACGAGGTCGAACGCCTGTTCGGCCGGAATGCCTCGGGATGCGCGCGGTGATTACGGCCGACGACCCCCGCCCCGTGGGCCCCGCGGGTGACCCGACGTGATGCCTGATCGTCGTTGGCGCGTCATCGATCGCTCACCTACGGTCACGACAGTGTCCACGGGGCACAGTCAGCGTCCGGTTGTCACGCCGTCCACCGGAGGTCCTCCACCGTGCACCCACCAGCCGGCCGCGGAGCCGCTCGCGCAGCCGTCGGCGTCGCCGCCGTCTCCCTCGCCGTCGCCGGGCTGCCGATCGTCGCGTCGGCCGCCGCACCCACCGCGCCCCACGTCTCGGAGATCCACTACGACAACGTGGGGACCGACACCGGCGAGTTCGTCGAGGTGCACGTCCCCGCGGGCGCCGACTCCTCGGGGCTCTCGATCGTCCTCTACAACGGCAACGGCGGGGCGACCTACGCGGAGATCCCCGTGCCCGCGCCGGCGGCCGGTGCGTCCGTCGTCGCCGTCGACACGCCCGGCCTGCAGAACGGCAGTCCCGACGGGCTCGCCCTCCTGCGGGACGGCGCCGTCCTGGAGTTCCTCTCCTACGAGGGCGTCCTCACGGCGACCGACGGGCCGGCCGCCGGCCGGACGAGCACGGACATCGGCGTCTCCGAGCCCGACAGCACACCCGTCGGCCAGTCGCTGTCCCGGACCTACGACGCCACGGCCGACGGGCTGGTCTGGGCGGGACCCGCGGCGTCGTCCCGGGGGTCGGTCGACGGGGCCGGCAGCGAGCCCGAGCCGGCCGACGTCTGCGCGGCCCCGGTCGCGCACGCGATCGGCGCGGTCCAGGGCGCCGGCGCGGCGACGCCGCTGGCCGGGCAGCAGGTCACCGTCCGCGGCACCGTCGTGGGCGACCTCCAGGGGACGGGTGGCTTCCATGGCTTCCACCTGCAGGACGCCGGGGACGGCGACTCCGCGACCTCCGACGGCGTCTTCGTGTCCAGCACCGTCCCGGTCGCGCTGGGCGACGAGGTCGCGGTCACCGGGACGGCGGGCGAGTTCTCCGGCCAGACGCAGATCACCTCGAGCACCGGCGTCGCGGTCTGCGCGGACGACCGCGTGGCCGAGCCGGTGGCCGCGCCGCTCGACCTGCCCGCCGACGACGCCGCCCGCGAGCGCGTCGAGGGGATGCTCGTCGAGCCCGCCGACGAGCTGACGGTCAGCGAGGTCTTCGCGCTGACCCGGTACGGCGAGCTGACCCTCGCGCAGGGCGGCGTCCTCGTGCAGCCCACCGAGCTGGCCCGGCCGGGCACCGAGGCGGCGGCGCAGGTGGCCCGCGACAACGCCGCGCGCCGGATCGTGCTCGACGACGGCCGGGACGCCTCGACCAGCACCACGCGGCGGCCCCACCTCTCGCCGACCACGCCGGTGCGGGTCGGCGACGTCGCGCGGTTCCGGGAGTCCCTCGTCATGGGCTTCGGTTTCGGCTCGTGGCGGCTGCAGCCGGCCGACGGCACCGCGGACGGCGTCCTCGCCGGGCAGGACACCCGTCCGGAGGCACCGGAGGAGGTCGGCGGCGACGTGCGGCTGGGCACCTTCAACGTGCTGAACTACTTCCTCACCTGGACCGGCCCGGACGCCCGCGGCGCCCGCGACGGCGCGCAGTTCGAGCGGCAGGCCGACAAGATCGTCGAGGCGATCACCGCGCTGGACGCCGACGTCGTCAGCCTGCTCGAGGTCGAGGACACCGACTCCACCGGCCTCACGCCGGGCGACGCCGACACCGCCCTGGCCGACCTGGTGCGCCGGCTGAACGAGGAAGCCGGCGCCGAGGTGTGGGCGTTCGTGCCGATGTCGCAGGAGCTCTACGCCGTCGACCGCGACGTCATCCGCAACGCGATCGCCTACCGCAGCGACGTCGTCCGGCCGGTCGGCGACCCCGTCGGCCTGGTCGACGAGAGCGTGTGGGCCAACGCCCGTGAGCCGCAGGCGCAGACGTTCACCGAGGACGGCGACGCCTTCACCGTCGTGGCCAACCACTTCAAGTCCAAGAACGACAGCGATCCGGCGCAGTCGGGCAACGACAACGCCGACGCCGGCGACGGTCAGGGGGCCTTCACCGGCGACCGGGTCCGGCAGGCGCAGTCGGTGGCCGCCTTCGCCGGGCGCCTGGCGCAGGCCACCGGCGACCCCGACGTCGTGCTCCTGGGGGACCTCAACGCCTACACGCGGGAGGACCCGATCGAGGCCCTCCGGGAGGCCGGGTACACCGACCTCGGCGAGGAGTTCGACCCCGGCCGGTACGGCTACGTCTTCAGCGCGCTGTCGGGCTCGCTCGACCACGCCCTGGCCACCCCGTCCCTGACCGCCAAGGTCACCGGCGTGGCGCACTGGAGCATCAACTCGGTGGAGTCGTCCGCCTACCAGTACGCCGGTGACCGGGCGCTGTACGCGCCGGGCCCGTACCGGTCCAGCGACCACGACCCGCTGGTCGTCGGGATCGACCTGGAGGAGCGCTGCCAGGGTCTCGCCCCGACGATCCGCGGCACCGAGGGCGACGACGAGCTGCACGGCACCGACGGCCGCGACGTGGTCATGGGCCTCGGTGGGGACGACGTGCTGATCGGCGGCACCGAGGACGACGTCCTCTGCGGCGGCGCCGGTGCGGACGCGGTCACCGGTGACAACGGGGACGACGTCCTGCTGGGCGGTCTGGGCGACGACGCCCTCGACGGCGGCAACGGCGACGACACCCTGGTGGGCGGGCCCGGCACGGACACCCTGGAGGAGGGGCGGGGCAGCGGCACGCGGGACCAGGAGGGGGCGGCGTCCTGAAGGAGGACCCCCCTGCTGACGGGATCGGCGGTCTCGCACGGTTCCGGGCCTCGGAGCGTGCGAGACCGCCGATCTCGCCGGGAGCGGTCAGGAGCCCATGACCCCCTCGGCGAGGGTCCGGGCGACCGTCTGCAGCAGCGGGTGCGCCGGCAGGTCCTCGACCAGCACCGGCAGCGGCAGCGACCAGTTGGGCCGGTCGGTGGTCCCGGGCATGTTCGGGCGGCGCCGCTCGCCGACGGCGTCGTCCAGGGTGGCCGAGAGCAGCAGCGACGGCGCCTGCGCCAGCAGCTCGTGGGCCCGCTTCACCGCCGTCTCGGGCCGGGCGTTCTTCCGCAGGCCCGGCAGCTTCTCCAGCAGGGACATCCGGCCGCGCTCGAGCTCCTCGTCGGTCCCGGTGCCGCGCTCCCGCTGCTCTTCCACGTCCGCGCCGGTCCACAGCCCGGCCACGGTGGGCAGGTCGTGGGTCGTGATCGCCGCCATCGCCGTCTCGGGCCACCGGGCCGGCGGCTCCTCCTCGAACCACAGCAGCCGGTAGCTGAGGATGCCGTGCTCGGCCAGCGCCTCGCGGACGCCCTCCTCGACGGTGCCGAGGTCCTCGCCGACGACGACGGCCTGCGCGCGGGAGCTCTCCAGCGCGACGATGTCGAGCAGGTCCTCGGCGGGGTAGCGCACGTAGGCGCCGTCCGCGGCGCTGCCGCCGGTGGGCACCCACCACAGCCGGAACAGGCCCATGACGTGGTCGATGCGCAGGCCGCCGGCGCCGGCCATCGTGGCCCGGATCGACTCGACGAACGGCTCGTAGTCCGCGGCGCGCAGCTGCCAGGGCACCAGCGGCGGCGAGCCCCAGTCCTGGCCGTTCGCGTTGAAGGCGTCCGGCGGGGCGCCGACGGACGCGCCCTGGGCCAGCACGTCCTGCCAGGTCCAGGCGTCGGCGCCGCCGCCGGCGACGCCGATCGGCAGGTCCTGGATGACGGTCATGCCCTCGGTGGCCCGCTCCAGCTGCAGGTGCAGGCACCACTGCAGCCACGCGTGGAAGGCGACGGCGCGCTCGTGCTCGGCCACGAAGGCGCCGACGGCGTCGCTGCGCGGGTCGCGCAGCTCCTCGGGCCAGGTGTGCCAGTCGGGGCCGTGGACGTCGGCCAGCGCGCACCAGCTGGCCCAGTCCTGCAGCTTCTGGCCCTGGTGCCACCACCAGTCGGGAAAGGCCGGGGCGTCGCTGCCGGCGGCGTCGAAGACCCGGCGCAGCACCTCCCGCTTGCGCGCCCAGATCGCGTCGCGGTCGATGAGCTCGCCGTCGTTCAGCGCGGGCCCGGCGGCGTCGAGGTCGACGGCGTCCGCGCCGGGCACCTCCTCGACCCGCAGGTAGACCGGGTTGCGGAACCGGCGGGTGGCCGGCAGGTAGGGGCTGGCCTCCTGCTGCGGCGTCGGCGCGACGGCGTGCAGCGGGTTGATGAGCACGAACCCGGCGCCCTGGTCCGCGGCCATCTCGCGGACGGCGCGCAGGTCGGCGAGGTCGCCGATGCCCCAGCTGCCGCGGCTGCGGGTCGCGTACAGCTGCACCGCCCAGCCCCAGGCCCGCCCGTCGGGGAGCCAGCACCGGCCGGGGGAGACGATGAGCCGGCGGCGCGGGCCCCCGGGCGCCTGCAGCCAGTGGTAGCCGAGCGGGAAGTCGTCGGGCAGCTCGCCGTCGACGTGCCGGGTGGAGCCGTCCTCGAGGGTCACCTCGGCCTCGTCGACCTCCAGCGCGTCGCCGGGGCGGGCCACGATGGGGGCCCGGTCCTCGAGGTCGGCCGGCGGGGTGCCGATCACCTCGCGCAGGCGCTCGATCGTGGCCTCGGAGACCTGGTGTTCCTCGTCGAGGGCGTCGAGCCAGCTGGCGTCGATGCCCCACTCGTCGGTGCTGGGAGTGCGCGTCACCCCCCGATACTCCCCAGCGCGCCCGCCGCCCACACGGCAGGACGCGAGTGGTGCCGCTCTCGTCGGGTCGCGCGGCCGGGTCGCGTCCGACAGCATCGGCCCCGGTGTCCGCACTGCCCCGGGAGACCGATGAGAGCCCAGCGCGCCGAGGCCGCGACGGGTGCGGACCACCTCGTCGCGGCCCTGCAGGACCTCGGCGTGGAGACGCTCTTCGGACTCCCCGGGGTGCACAACCTCGCCGTCTGGGAGGCGGCCGCCGCGGCCGGGCTCCGGGTGCTCGGCGTCCGGCACGAGCAGGCCGCCGTCTACGCGGCCGACGGGTACGCCCGCGCGACCGGCCGGTTGGGCGTGGCCGTGGTGACGACGGGCCCCGGCGCGGCGAACACCCTGGGGGCCACGGGGGAGGCCATGGCGTCGGGGGCGCCGGTGCTCGTGGTGGCCACCGACATCCCGTCGACCCTGCGGCGTCCGGGCGTGTACCGGGGCGTGCTGCACGAGACCCGGGACCAGGCGGCTCTGTTCGCGCCGGTCACGAAGGCCACCGTGGTGACCTCGGCGGTGCAGGACCTGTACGCCGACACCGTCCGCGCGGGCTCGGCCGCGCTGCGGCCGTCGACCGGGCCGGTCCACCTGGGCGTGCCCACCGACCTGCTCGCCGCACCGGCGGGCGACGTGGCCCGCGCGCCGGTGCCGCCCGTCCCCGCGAACCCGGTGGACGAGGACGAGCTGGCCCGCGCCCGCGAGCTGCTCGCCCGGGCCCGCCGCCCGCTGGTGTGGGCCGGCGGTGGGGCGCTCCGGTCGGGGGCCGGCGACCTCGTCGGTGAGCTCGCCGTGCGGCTGGCCGCCCCGGTCGTCACCACCTTCGGCGGGCGCGGCCTGCTGCCGCCGGACCACCCCTGCCTGGTGCCCGGCCCGCCGCACGTCCCCGCGGTCGGCCGGCTGTGGGACGAGGCGGACCTCGTGGTGTCCCTGGGCAGCGACCTCGACGGCACGAACACCCAGAACTGGGCCATGCCGCGCCCGCCGGCGCTGCTGGCGGTCAACGTCGACCCCGCCGACGCCGCGAAGAACTACCCGGCCGACGTCGTGGTGACCGGCGACGTCGGGGCCGTGCTCGGCCGGCTGCTCGACGGACTGCCGCAGCGGGACGGCCTGCCGGCCCTCTCCACGGCCCGCGACGCCCTGGCCGGCGAGGTGCGAGCCCTGGTCCGCGCCGAGGAGCCGCAGGCGGAGGCGCTGCTCGACGCGCTCGACCGGGTGTCCGACCGGACGGGCGTGCTGCTCGCGGACATGTGCATCGCCGGCTACTGGGCGGCCGCCTTCGCCCGCGTCCCGGGACCGCGCCGGCTGGCGTACGCGCTGGGCTGGGGGACCCTCGGCTACGCCTTCCCGGCCGCCATCGGGGCGGCGGTCGCCGGCCGGGGCCGGGCCCTGGTCCTCGTGGGGGACGGCGGCTTCCTGTTCGCCTGCGGGGAGCTGGCCACCCTCGCCCAGGAGCAGCTGCCGGTCACGACCGTCCTCGTCGACGACGGCGGGTACGGGATGCTGCGGTTCGACCAGGTGCACGCCGGCGTCCCGACACGGGGCGTCGACCTGGTGACCCCGGACTTCGTCGCCCTCGCGCGGTCCTTCGGGGTGCCCGCCCGGGCGGTGGACGGCTTCGGCGCGGAGTTCGCCGCCGCGCTGGCCGAGAGCATGGTCACCGACGGCCCGGACGTCCTCGTGGTGCGGGCAGCGCTCACGCCGCCGCCGTCCACGTCGCCCCGCTGGTACCGGCGCCCGTGACCCCCGGCCGCTGGAGGGTGCACGGTCCCCGCCGCGACGGCACCGGGGCGCACGTGGACGTGCCCAACGACCCGGGCCGGGTCGCGCACCTGCCGGGCTGATCCGGCTCACCCCTCGGGGTGACGGCCGGCCCGGATCGCTCGAGCCGCCTGCCCCAGCGGCCGACGACCGACGGGTACGCCCCCGACGGAAGGCCAGCAGTGGACGACGCCCCGGCACGGCCCCCCGCCCGCGGCCTGCAGATCGCGGTCCTCTCCGGGGTGCTGGCGGCCACGCTGACCGTCGCGCACGTCGCCGCCGCGCGGCTGGCGACCGGCTCCGAGCAGGTGCTGCTGCACCTGCTGCTCAGCGGCGTGGCCGGCGCAGGTGCGGCCGCGCTCGCCGCCCGTCGGGTGCGGCGCACCGAGGCCGACCTGGCCCGGCTGGCCTTCTCCGACGTCCTGACCGGGCTGGCCAACCGCGCGCTGTTCACCGACCGGCTGGAGCTGGCGCTGCGCCGCACCGCGCGCAGCGGCGGCGAGGTGGCCGTCGTCTTCCTCGACCTCGACGGCTTCAAGGCCGTCAACGACAGCCTGGGCCACGCCGCCGGCGACCGGCTGATCCGCGAGGTGGGGCGGATGCTGCAGTCCGCCGTCCGGACCGAGGACACCCTCGCCCGCCTCGGCGGCGACGAGTTCGCGATCCTCGTCGAGCGCTCGCCGGGCGTCCAGGAGGCCACCCGGATCGCCGAGCGGGTCCACGCCGCGCTGGCCGACCAGGTCGACCTGGGTGGGCAGCGGGTCAGCGTCTCGGCGAGCATCGGCATCGCCACCGGGGACGTCGCGGCGACGGCGTCCTCCCTGCTGCGGGACGCCGACAACGCCATGTACTGGGCCAAGGGCGCCGGCCGGGGCCGCTCCGTCGTGTTCAACCCGCAGATGCGCTCGGCCGCCGCCGAACGCCGGCAGCTGGAGGCCGACCTGTGGGCCGCCATCGCCGGGGACCAGTTCCGGCTGGTCTACCAGCCCGTCGTCGATCTGGGCAGCGAGCGGGTCACCGGCTTCGAGGCCCTGTTGCGCTGGGACCACCCTGTGCTCGGCGTCGTGCTGCCCGAGCGGTTCCTACCGGTCGCCGAGGAGATCGGGCTGGTGCCCGCCATCGGCCGGTGGGTCATCGCGCAGGCGTGCACGGCCGCGGCCGCCTGGCGGCGCGACCACCCGGCCGCGGCCGAGCTGTCGATGGCGGTCAACGTCTCGCCGTCCCAGCTGGGGTCACCCGGGCTGCTCGAGGACGTCCGGACGGCGCTGGCGGTCAGCGGGCTGCCGCCGTCCGCGCTGGTGCTGGAGCTGACCGAGTCGGTGCTGGTGCGCGACCCGGTGCTGGCCGCCGAGCGGCTGCACGAGCTGCGCGGCCTCGGCGTGAAGGTCGCCCTCGACGACTTCGGCACCGGCTACTCGTCGCTGTCCCACCTGCGGCAGTTCGCCGTCGACATCCTCAAGATCGACCGGTCCTTCGTCAGCACCATCGACGACACCGGCGCGATGCCGGCGATCCTGCGCGGGCTGATCACCCTCGGGCACACCCTCGACCTGGAGATCGTCGCCGAGGGCATCGAGCAGGAGCGCCAGCGCACCCACCTCCGCGACGGGCAGGTCGCGCTCGCGCAGGGCTACCTGTTCGCCGCACCGCTGGAGCACACGGACGCCGAGCTGCTGCTGCTCGGCGGGGCCAGCACGCCCACCGAGGGGTCCGGTACCGCGACTCCTGCCTGACCGCCCGGCCGCTCGGCCTGCTGCGCTCGGGCATCCTGGTCGATCTGGTGCTGCGCCCGTGGCGGGTGCCCGACCCGGTGGCCGCGCACCTCGAGGTGCAGGTGCCGCCGGGGCGCTGACCCCGACCGGTTCCTGGCGTCGGGCGCGCCGGTGCCGGCCGCGTTCACCCCGCCGGGAGCGGTGCCCGGGCCGACCGGGGCGGTGGCCGGCACCCCGATCACCGCCGCCCACGTGCGCGACCTGCTCGCCCAGCTCGACGCGATCGGCCTCCAGACGCCGCCGGGCGGCAGCCTCAGCGCCGCCTGCACCGACGACACCGGCGCCCCGCAGGCCGTCGCCACGCTGCGGGAGCTGCGGCAGGCGGCCCGCCGCGGCTGCCCCACCCCTCCGGCCGGGGCCTGCGGCTGCCCGCTCATCGGCCGCCCGGAGCCGACCGACGCGTACCAGCCCACCGCCGCGCAGCGCCGGTTCCTGCACACCCGGGACCGCACCTGCCGGCATCCCGGCTGCGACAACCGGACCGGCTGGGCCGACGCCGACCACGTCCTCCCGCACGCGAACGGCGGGGCGACCGACTGCGCCACCCTGTGCTGCCGGTGCCGCCGGCACCACCGGCCCAAGACCCTCGCCCCCCGGCTGGGTCTACGCCACGACCCCCGACGGGATCCTCACGGTGCGGGCACCCAGCGGGGTGACCCGCACCAGCCGGCCACCGGACCCGCAGCTGACCGGGCCCCGCGTCCGCACCCGACCACCCGACCGGCCACCACCGGCACCCGGCCCCGCCGACGACCCGCCGCCCTTCTAGGACCGCGGCTGCCGATGCCGCGGTTGTGCGCGGAGCGGGGGCTGGAACTCGACATCGAGGACGCGGAGTGGGTGTCGTCGTACTGGGGTCACGGTCAGCCCTGACGCGTGACGGATCAGTTGCCGAGACCCGGCCGGCGGATGTCGTCGTCGACGATCGTGGTCCGCGTGAGCCTGCGCGACCGCTCAGGCGGTGCGGGTGTCCGGGAGCCGCGCTGGCCCTTGCCGCCCGACCGCCCTTCGCGAGCCGACGGCCACCGCGACTGACCGAGCTGTCCCTAGGCGGCCCACCGAGGGACACGTAGGCAACGCATGGCCACTAGTTCTCGTTGCTGGGGCTGCCGCTCACACCGTCGACAATGGACTGGGCGATGTCGCGGAGCTTCCGGTTGCACCGCTGGGACGCTTGTGCGAGGAGGCCGAAGGCCTCGGTCGCGCCGCAGCGTCTCTGACTCATCAGGATGCCCTTGGCCTGTTCGATGACGGCTCGTGTCTGCATGGCCCGGTCCAGGTTCTCGGCCAGGTCACGGGTGCTCTCGTAGAGGTGCATGTTGTGCACGGCCACGGCGACGTAGGAGGCGAAGGCTCGGGCGACGTCTCTGGCGTCGTCGTCGAAGGCGTCGGTCTCGACCGCGTAGAGGTTGAGGGCGCCGTGGATGGCCTCCCGTACCGGTACGGGGACGGACATGGAGCTCAGAGCGCCGCGCTCGACGCACTGCTGGGCGTAGTCCGGCCAGCGCGTCTCCTCGCGGGCGTCGGTGATCTCCCGGATCTCCTCACCGACCGCGGCTTCCAGGCATGGGCCGTAGCCGCGACCGTACTGCGACTCGTCGAGGTCGAGCGCCAGGGTTCCGGTGTAGGCCGCGGTGGTGGCCTTGTCGTTGGACACCAGGCTGACCGAGGCCTCGGCGACGCCGGGGATGACCCGTTTGGCCAGGTCCGCGACCTTCTGCAGCATCTCGTCCAGGGAGTTGTCGTCGAAGGACAGCCGGCCGAGTTCGGCGAAGGCGGCGTTGACATCGACAGGCTCGGGGGACGGCTGATCGTGGTCGGTGCTCATGAGCGGTTCCGGTGTGTCGGGTCCGGCTGGTCGACGAACCCTCTCGACGACCCCGGAGTGAGTCGCCTGGAGCGGGTGACCCGTGATCCGCCAGGCCAACGGGACGGCCTGTCAGGAGCCGCTGCTGCGGCGCGGCCGCCAAGGTACTCGCGCCGGGACGGAACACCCACCGATGGTCGCCCCGGTTGCCGACACCCGGGACGCACCAGCCGGCAGCCCCTGGAGTGGCCTCGACGGCGGAGGTCGGCTGACACCGCACCAGCCCGCACCGCCCCCGGCGGCGGCGACCCCCGCCCACCGCGGGATCCGGGCGGTCACGGTCCGGAGGCACCGGCCGCGCTGCACCGCGACACCGGCGCCACCCCGCCACTGCCGGGCCGGGTCCGCCGCCGCCGCCGGGCCGAGTCCGCAGGTAGCGGGCGCGGCGGCGGGGTAGAGGGCCCCGCATGACGGTGATCGGGTTCCACAACTCGCACGAGCAGGTCCACCCCGCGGAGTTGCTGCGCGCGGTCCAGCACGCCGAGGAGGTCGGCTTCACCGCGGCCATGTGCTCTGACCACCTCGAGCCGTGGAACGAGCGCCAGGGCCACTCGGGCTTCGCCTGGTCCTGGCTCGGCGCGGCCCTCGCCACCACCGGCCTGCCCTTCGGCGCGGTCAACGCCCCCGGCCAGCGCTACCACCCGGTGATCGTCGCCCAGGCGATCGCCACCCTGGGCGCGATGTTCCCCGGCCGCTTCTGGGTCGCCCTCGGCTCGGGCGAGGCGATGAACGAGCACGTCACCGGCCACGTCTGGCCGCGCAAGGAGATCCGCGACGCCCGGCTGCGCGAGTGCGTCGACGTCATCCGCGCGCTGCTGGCCGGCGAGGAGGTCAGCCACGAGGGCCTGGTCACCGTCGACCGCGCCCGCATCTGGACCCTCCCCGAGCAGCAGCCGGCCCTCATCGCGCCCGCCGTCACCGCCGCGACCGCCCGCCGGCACGCCGCCTGGGCCGACGGCCTGGTCACCATCAACCAGCCGCACGACACCCTCCGCGAGCTCATCGACGGCTACCGCGACGCCGGCGGCCAGGGCACCCTCACCATCCAGGTGCACGTCTCCTGGGACCCCGACCCCGACCGCGCGATGGCCATCGCCCACGACCAGTGGCGCAGCAACGTCTTCCCGCCGCCGCTGTGCTGGGACCTCGACACCACCCGCGCGTTCGACCAGGCCAGCGCGCACGTGACACCCGAGGCCGTCGCCGCGGCGGTGCGCGTCTCCGCCGACCTCGGCCAGCACGCCGAGTGGATCGCCGAGTACGTCGAGCTCGGCTTCGACCAGGTGTACCTGCACCACGTCGGCAAGGAGCAGCTGCCCTTCCTCGACGCCTTCGGCGCGCACGTCCTCCCGCAGTTCGCCCCGACCCACCCCGCTCCGGCGGTGGCCATCGACCCGGTCGGCCCGTCGCAGCCGCGCCGTCCGCACCAGGAACCGCAGCCGGCGGTGCTGCCGTGAGGATCACCGACACCGCGGACCTGTGGTGGAAGAACGCCGTCGTCTACTGCCTGGACGTCGAGACCTACATGGACTGGGACGGCGACGGCTGCGGCGACCTCGCCGGCCTCGCCCAGCGCATCGACCACCTCGCCGACCTCGGCGTGACCTGCCTGTGGCTGATGCCCTTCTACCCGACCGCCGAGCGCGACGACGGCTACGACATCACCGACTTCTACGGTGTCGACCCGCGACTGGGTACCCACGGCGACCTGGTCGAGGTCATCCGCACCGCCCGCGACCGCGGCATGCGGGTGATCGCCGACCTGGTCGTCAACCACACCTCGGCCCGGCACCCGTGGTTCCAGCGGGCCCGGCAGAGCCGCGAGGACCCCTTCCACGACTTCTACGTCTGGCGGGACGACGAGCCGCCGGACACCTCCGACCAGGTCGTCTTCCCCGACCAGGAGCACAGCCTCTGGACGTTCAACGAGCCGACCGGCGAGTGGTACCAGCACCGCTTCTACAAGGAGCAGCCGGACCTGAACGTCGCCAACCCGCGCGTGCGGGACGAGGTCGCCAAGGTCATGGACTTCTGGCTGCAGCTCGGCCTGTCCGGCTTCCGCGTCGACGCCGTCCCCTTCTTCCTGGAGGTGGAGCCGGACGACGCCGAGGCGCTCCCCGACCCGCACGAGTACCTGCGCGCGCTGCGCCGGCTGCTCGGCCGCCGCACCGGCGACGGCATCCTGCTGGGCGAGGTGAACCTGCCGCACGAGCAGCAGGTCGAGTTCTTCGGCGGTGCCGACGGCGACGAGCTGACGATGCTCTTCGACTTCGTCGGCATGCAGGCCCTCTACCTGTCGCTGGCCCGCGCCGACGCCGGCCCGGTCACCCGCGCCCTGCAGGAGCGGCCCGCCGTGAACCCGGACAGCCAGTGGGCCACCTTCGTGCGCAACCACGACGAGCTGACCCTGGACAAGCTCTCCGAGGACGAGCGGAAGGAGGTGTTCGCCGCCTTCGGCCCGGAGGAGCGGATGCAGGTCTACGGCCGCGGCCTGCGCCGCCGGCTGCCGCCGATGCTGGACGGCGACCCGCGGCGCATCCGGATGGTCTACAGCCTGCTGTTCAGCCTGCCCGGCACCCCGGTGCTGTTCTACGGCGAGGAGATCGGCATGGGGGAGGACCTCGACGCCGAGGGGCGACTGGCCGTCCGGACGCCGATGCAGTGGACGTCGGGCCTCAACGGCGGCTTCTCCACCGCCGACCCCGACCGGCTGCCCGGTCCGGTGGTCGACGGCGGGTTCGCGCCCGAGTTCGTCAACGTGGCCGACCAGCGCCGCGACGAGGGCTCCCTGCTGTCGTTCACGAAGCTGCTCATCCGCCGGTACCGGGAGTCACCGGAGCTCGGCTGGGGGGAGTTCCGGCTGCTCGACCAGCCGCACCCCGAGGTGCTGGCCCACCTGTGCAGCTGGGACGACGGCGCGCTGGTCGCCGTCCACAACCTGTGCCCGGAGCCGCGCACCGTGCCGCTGGCGCTCGACGGCTGCGGCGCCGACCACCGGCTGGAGGACCTGCTGGTCACCCGGACGACGCCGGTCGCGGAGGACGGTGCGGTCGAGCTGACCCTCGACGGCTACGGGTACCGCTGGCTGCGGGTGGTCGGGCCGGACAGCCGCCGGCTGCTCTGACGCAGCAGCGGCCCGGCGTCCCGCCGGACGACGTCGTCCGGGGCGGTGCCCACGCCCGCCAGCGCGGCGACGAAGCCGGCCGGCGCGGGCAGGTCGCGCAGCCACACCGCCTCCGGCCCGTCCCGCCCCAGCAGCCGGAGCGGGGTGGACGGCGGGGTGCCGACGAGCCCGTCCGCGGGGATCCCGACCCCCTCGCCGGTGGCCCTGAGCACCGCCTCGCGCCGCGCCCGGGCGGCGGTGGACGCCCGCGGCTGCCCGGGCGCGGACCGGCCGTCCGCCTCGACGTCCACGCCGACCGGGCCGCCGGGCAGGACGGCGACGGCGACGCAGTGGCCCGCGTGGGAGATCGAGAAGTGCAGCCCCTCGGTGTCGGCCAGCCGGGGCCGGCCGTGCGGCCCGCCGCACGCGGGACACGTCCGGTCGATCCGCAGCGCGGCCGGGGGCGTCCCGAGCGCGGCGCCCAGCACCAGCCGGGCGACCGCCGCGCCCGCCGTCAGCCGCTGCCGGTCGGCCGGGGAGGCCAGGCGCGCCCGCCGGACCAGGTCCGCCTCGCCGAGCAGCGCGTCGTGCTCCGGGCGGACGTCGACCGGCCGGGCCCACCACACCTGGCACACCCCGGGCAGCGGCACCGGGTCCGGTCCCCACCGTGGCCAGGGTGGCCGCCCGTACGCCGGCACCACGGGGTCATCCCGGCCCGGAGGAGGACGTCACGGGCCGTCGTCCCCCGGGACCCTGGGGGCGGGGACCGCGGGGGGAGCCAGCGCGCAGGTCGGCCGGGCCCAGGGCACCGGGTCGGCCTCCGGGTTCCCGGCCAGCACGTCCAGCGCGGTGCGGAGGGACCCGCCGATCCGGGCCGCCGCCTCGGCGTCCAGGACGTCGCAGCGGTACCGCAGCCGCAGCGCCAGGCGTCCGCGGTGGTGCACGGACGCGACCTCCAGCACGGCGCCGTCGACCAGGTCGCCGCCCGCCCCGGTGGGATCGAACACGACCTCCGACGACGGCCCGCGGGTCCCCAGCTCACGGCGCAGCGCGTCGACGTCCGCGTGCCGGTGTGCCAGCAGCCCGGCCTCGGTCGTCGCGACGTGCCGCACCAGCTCGCGCCACGTCGCGGCGTCCACCGAGAGCCGGCAGGGCAGTGGCGAACGGCCGTCGCCGGCGACGTAGCCCGTGACGACGTCCGGCCCCCCCGTGAGGTCGGCCAGCACCCGGGCGTGCGCGGCCAGCAGCACCGACCCCAGGGGGACGGTGAGCCGGTCGGCGATCCGTCGCAGAGCGACCAGCGTCGCGTCGGACAGGGGCACCTCGACCTCGGCCGTGCCGGGCACCGGCCTGACTGCCCAGCGCGGGAGGCCGGTCCACCCGCCGGCGAGGAGCGCCGCCCGCCAGAAAGTGCGGCCGGCGTCCGTGGCCGGCGGCGTGCCGACGGCGGTCACCGGGCGCCTGCCCCGTGCCGTCCTCGGACCCGGTGCCGGGGCGTGCGGTGCACGACCGGGTCGGCGAGGGCCAGCGCGTCCTCCCACGACACGTCCACGAGATCCTCCACTGGACGGGTGCTGTCGGCCTGGTGGTGCGGAGGAGTCTGGGCCACACGGGGGTTGCGTCACCATCGGACATCTGGACTAGTCCGGATGTCCCGGGACCAGGGTCCCTGTGTCGTCGTGTCGTCGTGTCGTCGTGTCGAGGTGTCGACACCCGGACCGGCCTCCCCGCCGGTGTCGGCGCCGCCGCCTAGCGTGGGCGGCGATGTCCGAGGCACCCCGCACCCCGTCGTCCCCCGTGACCACCGAGCTGCCGGCGGCCGCGCCCGCCGGCGCGACACCCTCCGGCGCCGCGCCCGCCGGCGCCGCGCCCGCCGGCGCCGCGCCCTCCGGCCCCGTGCCCTCGGGTCCCGTGCCGTCCGGGCCGGTCCCGCCCACCCCGACGGCGACCGGCCCCATCCCGGTGGGCACGCCGCCGGCGCCGCCGCAGCCGGCCGAGCCCGGTCCGGCGCCGGAGGGTGTCCAGCCCACGGCCCCCGTCTCCCGCCGCCCGCGGATCGGTCCCCGGAGTGCGTTCCCGCTGACCCGGATGGGTCCGTGGGCGCCGGTCGCTGGGGCGGTCGCCGGCCTGCTCGCCGGCCTGGTCGTCGTGCTGCTGCTCAGCGACGTCGCCGAGGCCTTCCGCGAGCGGTTGGCCCTGGTCTTCCTGACCGTCGGGCTGGGCATGCTCGGTGCCGCGGGCGCGCTGCTCGCCGACGAGGTGCGGCTGGTGCGCCGCGGCGCGCGCGAGGCGGGCATCCGGCCCGCCTGGGTGGAGGCGACGGCCAACCTCATCAACGGCCTGACCCCAGCCCGGCTGCTGCTGCTGGCCAGCGCGTTCGTCCTCTTCCTGGCCGCCTACGTCAGCACCTGAGCGCTCGCCCGGACGCCGGGACACCCGGCGTCCGGGCCGCCGCTCAGGTGTAGGCCTGGATCGCCAGGTGCACCGCCAGGCCGAGGCCGGCGAGGGCGATGAGCCGGCGCAGCAGGGGCTGCGGGGCACGGCGCACGATCCGCGGGCCGAGGCGCCCGCCGACGAACAGCCCGACCGCCAGCGGCACGGCCGCGGACCAGGCCACCGGCGCGAACACCGCGAAGCCGACGGCCGCCGTCAGGTTGGCCGCACCGAGCACCACGTTGCGCAGCGCGTTGCCGACCGCCAGCCCCTCGCCGGTCGAGAGCAGGAACAGCGCGAGCAGCATGACGCCGGCCGCCGCGCCGAAGTAGCCGCCGTAGACCGCGACGGCGGCGACGGCCCCGGGCAGCCACCACGGGTCCCGGTGCGTCGGGTGCGCGGCGGCTCCCCGCTCGGCCAGCTCGCGCGGCGGCCGCTGCAGGAGCATCGCGATCGCGGCGCCGGCGATCAGCCACGGCACGATCCGCTCGAAGGCGTCCGACGGCGTCAGCAGCAGCAGGGCCGCCCCGGCCGCGCCGCCGAGCACCGCCCCGACCGTCAGCCGCAGCAGCCGCCGTCCCTGGCCGCGCAGCTCGGGTCCCGAGGCGCTCACCGCGCCCACGCCGTTGAGCACCAGGGCCACGGTGTTGGTGACGTTGGCCGCCACCGGCGGCAGCCCGGCCGCGAGCAGCGCCGGGTAGCTCACCAGCGACGCCAGGCCCGCGATGCTGCCCGTGAGCCCTCCGCCGATGCCGGCCAGCACGAGGAGGGCGAACCCCGCAGCGGTCACCCGGCGTCGCGGTCGGGGCCGCCCTGCAGGTCCGCGGGCACGAGGCGGCCGGCGACGATGTCCTCGGCGATGTCGTCGACCACCCGGCCCGCGGCGATCGCCGAGGCGCGCATCGTGGCGATGGCGTCCGGGGCGTCCAGCCCGAAGGTGAGGCCGACCAGCCCCATGGCCTGCCAGACGTTGGCCCGCCGTTGGGCGTCGGGCCCGTCCAGCCAGCCGCTGCCGTCGTCGGGGAACTCCGGCCCGGTCACCGTGAGCGCCAGCTCCTGGGTGGTCGCCAGGGCGACGGCCTGGACGTCGGCGCGGTCCAGCCCGGTGAGCGTCGCGGGGTCGCGCACGTACAGGTCCAGGACGACGAGCGGTCCCATGGGCGGCGGCAGCGGCACCGAGAGCACGGCGCGGAAGCCGGTCTCGTTGAGCAGCGCGGCCCACAGCTGCGGCCAGTTGCGCGCGATGTCCTCGAGGGAGAAGGCGATCGCCGTGCCGTTGTCCTGCGCGCGCAGGCAGGGGCCGTCGCCGACGGTGAACTGCAGGCGTTCGGCGTGGGTGGTCTCGCCGTCGCTGGCGCCGATGGGCGTCCGCAGCATGCCGACGTGCAGGCTCAGCCCGGCGCCGTCGACGGCCAGGGCGGTGGCGCAGGCCCGCGCCAGTCGGGACGGCAACAGGTCGGGGCCGTCGAGGTCGGGTGCTGAGGTGGCGAGGGCTCCGTCGAAGCGTTCGGCTGCACTCCCGGTCATGGGTCAAGCTTGCCGTCCCGGCGCGGTCGCTCCGACACCGGCCGGTCCGGGTGGGTCAGCGGGTCAGCAGGACCGCGATCGCGGCGCACCCCAGCGCGACGATCGCGGCGCGCAGCACGGCCGGTGGGAGCCGGCGGCCGAACCGGGCGCCGACGTACCCGCCCAGCAGGGACCCGGCGGCCACCAGCCCGGCGGCGCGCCAGTCGACGCGGTCGGTGGCCACGACCACGTAGGCCCCGGCGGCGACGGCGTTGACCGCCAGGGTGAGCACGTTCTTGATCGCGTTGAGCCGCTGCAGCGACTCGCGCAGCAGCAGCCCGAAGACGCCGATCTGCAGCACGCCCTGGCTGGCCGAGAAGTAGCCGCCGTAGCTGCCGGTGAGGTACGCCCCGGCGAAGAGCGCGGCCATCCGGCCGGGGCCGATCCCGGACGGCGGCTCGTCTCCCGACCGCCGGCGCGCCAGCGCCCGCTGCACCCGCGGCTGGACGGCGACGAGGACGACGGCCAGCCCGACGAGGACCGGGACGATCGCCTCGAAGCTGCTCGCCGGCAGGTGCAGCAGCAGGAAGGCGCCGGTCAGCGCGCCGAGCACCGAGGCGGGCAGCAGCCGCACCAGCAGCCGGCGCTGGCCGGCCAGCTCCCGGCGGTACCCCAGCGACCCGGCGAGGTTGCCCGGCACCAGGCCGAGGGAGTTGGTGATGGTCGCGGTCACCGGCGGCAGGCCGACGGCCAGCAGCACCGGGAAGGTCACCAGGGTGCCCGAGCCGACGACGGCGTTGATGGCGCCCGCGGCCAGCCCCGCCGCGGCGACGGCCAGCACCTCGACCACGGTCATGCGGACATCGGCCCGAGCTTGTCACAGGCGCCGGCCCCGTCCGCTCGCCGGACCGCGTCGGACCAGGTCCAACCCACCGTCCGAGGTCGCCCGCCCCCTCCGGCGTCGATCACGGGTTCGCCCCGGCGCCCCCGGCGCGGTGAGGGGTGGAGGGACCGCCTGGAGAGGGGCTCCTCAGTCCTTGCGGCCGGCGTCCACCACGCGCAGGACGACGGTGCCCTCCTCGTCGGACGCCTCGAGGTCGACCTCGACGTCGACGCCCCAGTCGTGGTGGCCCTCGGGGTCGTCGAGGATCTGCCGGACCCGCCAGACACCGGGCTCGCCCTTGTCCCAGATGAGCAGCGCCGGGCCGCGGGCGTCGGCGCCCGTGTTCAGCTCGCCGTGCTCGGCGAAGTAGGCCTGCACCACCTCGCCCCACCGGTCGGCGTCCCAGCCGGAGCCGCGGTCGAGCTCGCCGAGGTCGTACCAGCGGCGGCGGGCGAACAGCTCCACCCGGCGGAACAGCTGGTTGCGGACCATCGCGGTGAACGCCCGCTCGTTGCCGGTCAGCGGCCGCGGGCGGACCGGGACGGCGACAGGCGCGTCCAGCGGCTGGTCCGGGTTGGTGAGCTGCTCCCACTCGTCGAGCAGCGAGGAGTCCACCTGGCGCACCAGCTCGCCGAGCCACTCGACGAGGTCGGTCACCTCGTCGGTGCGGGCGGCGGCGGGGACGCCGGAGCGCAGCGCCTTGTAGGCGTCGGACAGGTAGCGCAGCACCGCGCCCTCGGCCCGCGTCAACCCGTAGGCGTTGACCAGCTCGCGGAAGGTGTAGGCGTTCTCCCACACGTCGCGGACGACGGACTTCGGCGACAGGTGCGCATCGGCCGCCCACGGGTTCGACCGGGTGTAGACCTCCAGCGCGTGCTCGAGCAGCCCGGCCAGCGGCTGCGGGTAGGTGATCTCCTCGAGCAGCTCCATGCGCTCCTCGTACTCGATCCCCTCGGCCTTCATCTGCGCGACGGCCTCGCCCTTGGCCTTGTTCAGCTGGGCGGCCAGGATCTGCCGCGGGTCGTCGAGGGTGGCCTCGATGACGCTGACCACGTCGAGGGCGTAGGTCTCCGAGTCGGGGTCGAGCAGGTCGATGGCGGCCAGCGCGAAGGTCGACAGCGGCTGGTTGAGCGCGAAGTCCGGCGGCAGGTCCACCGTCAGCCGGTACCGCCGCCCGTCCGGCTCGGGCTGGTCGAGCCGGACCAGGACGCCGGCCTGCAGCAGCGAGCGGGCGATGCCGATCGCCTCGCGGATGTGCCGCAGCTGGCGCTTGCGCGGCTCGTGGTTCTCGGTGAGCAGCCGGCGCATCGCGGCGTACGGGTCGCCGGGGCGGTCGACGACGTCGAGCACCATCGCCGTCGACACCCGCATGTTGCTGGTGAGCGGCTCGGGGTCGGCCTCGACCAGCCGCCGCATGGTGCCCTCGGACCACGGCACCATGCCCTCGGGCGCCTTCTTGCGGACGAGCTTGCGGCGCTTCTTCGGGTCGTCGGCGACCTTGGCGAACTGGCGGAGGTTCTCCACCTCGTGCTCGGGCGCCTGGACGACGACGGTGCCGGCGGTGTCGTACCCGGCCCGCCCGGCCCGGCCGGCGATCTGGTGGAACTCGCGGGCGTTGAGCAGCCGGGTGCGGGTGCCGTCGTACTTGGACAGCGCGGAGAACACCACGGTGCGGATCGGCACGTTGATGCCCACGCCGAGGGTGTCGGTGCCGCAGATGACCTTGAGCAGCCCGGCCTGGGCCAGCTGCTCCACCAGCCGCCGGTACTTGGGCAGCATCCCGGCGTGGTGGACGCCGATGCCGTGGCGGACAAGCCGGGACAGCGTCGTCCCGAAGGAGGTGGTGAACCGGAACCCGCCGATCATGTCGGCGATCGCGGCCTTCTCCTCCCTGGTGCACACGTTGACGCTCATCAGCGCCTGCGCGCGCTCCAGCGCCGAGGCCTGGGTGAAGTGGACGACGTAGACCGGCGCCTGCTTCGTGTCGAGCAGCTCCTGGATCGTCTCGTGCATCGGCGTCGTCGCGTAGTAGTGGTGCAGCGGCACCGGCCGTTCGGCGTTGGCCACCAGTGCGGTGGGCCGGCCGGTGCGGCGGGTGAGGTCCTCGCGCAGCCAGCCGGTGTCGCCGAGGGTGGCGCTCATCAGCAGGAACTGCGCCTTCGGCAGCTCCAGCAGCGGCACCTGCCAGGCCCAGCCGCGATCGGGGTCGCCGTAGAAGTGGAACTCGTCCATGACCACCAGGCCGACGTCGGCGTCGGCGCCCTCGCGCAGGGCGATGTTGGCGAGCACCTCGGCGGTGCAGGCGATGATCGGGGCGTCCCGGTTGACCGCGGCGTCGCCGGTGAGCATGCCGACGTTCTCGGCGCCGAAGACGCCGCACAGGGCGAAGAACTTCTCGCTGACCAGCGCCTTGATCGGTGCGGTGTACCAGCTGCGGCGGCCGGCGGCCAGCGCGGCGTACTGCGCGCCGGTGGCCACCAGCGACTTGCCCGACCCGGTGGGCGTGGCCAGGACGACGTTGGCGCCGCTGACCAGCTCGATCAGCGCCTCCTCCTGCGCCGGGTACAGCACGGTGCCGCCGGCCTCCGCCCACGCGGCGAAGCTGGTGTACAGCTCGTCGGGGTCGCCGCCGCGCGCCCGCAGCGCCGACAGGTCGGACGGGTCGTCGAGCAGGGGAGGAGCGGCGGTCCCGGGGGCGGTGGACAGAGTCATCGTGGGGACAGCGTGCCCGACGGCTCCCCTCTTCCCGTCGGGACGCTCCGGTTCCGGCCGCCGGGGCCCGGGTAGGCGAGCGCCCGTACCGACGCCGCACCGATGGAGGACGACCGTGTCCGAACCCCGCCCCGAGTCCCAGCCCGCCCAGCAGCAGGACGTCCCCGGCACCCTCGGGCAGATGACCCCCAAGCCCGACCACGGCGAGGAGAGCTACCGCGGCTCCGGCCGGCTGACCGGCAAGGCGGCGGTCATCACCGGCGGCGACAGCGGCATCGGCCGCGCCGTCGCGATCGCCTTTGCCCGCGAGGGCGCCGACGTCCTGATCTCGTACCTCAACGAGCACGAGGACGCCAAGGACACCGCCAAGTACGTCGAGGAGGCCGGCCGCAAGTGCGTGCTCGTCGCCGGTGACCTCGCCGACCGGGCCCACCAGAAGACGATCATCCCGAAGGCGGTGGAGGAGTTCGGCAAGGTCGACGTCCTGGTCAACAACGCCGCGTTCCAGATGAGCCACGACTCGCTCGAGGAGATCCCCGACGAGGAGTGGGACCACACCCTGGCGGTGAACCTGACCGCGATGTTCACGCTGACCAAGGACGCGATCCCGCACATGCCGTCCGGCGGGTCGATCATCAACTCGTCGTCGGTGAACTCCGACAACCCCAGCCCCAACCTGATCGCCTACGCGATGACCAAGGCCGGGATCGCCAACTTCACCGCCAGCCTGGCGCAGATGTACGCGGAGAAGGGCATCCGGGCCAACAGCGTGGCCCCGGGTCCGATCTGGACGCCGCTGATCCCGGCGACGATGCCGGAGGAGAAGGTGGAGAGCTTCGGCCAGCAGGTGCCGCTCGGTCGCGCCGGGCAGCCGGCCGAGCTGGCGCCGGTCTACGTGCTGCTGGCCAGCGACGAGGCGTCCTACGTCTCCGGCGCCCGCGTGGCGGTTACCGGCGGCAAGCCGATCCTGTGAGCGGTGCCTGTCTGATGACCAGCTGAGCTCACCGCCGCGCGTCCTGGCTCACCGTCGACGCTGAGCCAGGACGCCGGACGATCAGCTCAGCTGGTCATCGGTGGTCAGCGCGGCGGCGAGTGCTGCGACGGCCGCCGGGCCGACGCGGCAGCAGCCGCCGACCAGCCGGGCCCCGGCGTCCACCCAGGTCAGCGCGTCGGCGGGGGAGAGGCCGGCGGACCCGGTCCAGCGGCGGCCGGCGGCGTCCCACCGTTCCCCGCTGTTCGGGTAGACGACGACGGGCTTGCCCGAGACGGTGGCGGCGGTCACGGCTGCGAGGACGCCGTCCGGGTCGGTGCAGTTGACGCCGACCGCCACCACGGCGTCGACCTCGCGGGCCATCGCGAAGACCTCCGCCGCCGGCTCGCCGCGGCGGGTGCGCACGACGCCGTCGCCGTCCACCACCGTGGTGAGCGACAGCCACACCGGCAGACCGAGCATGTCGGCCTCCTCCAGCAGCGCCTCCGCCTCGGCGGCCGCCGGGACCGTCTCGCAGGCCAGGACGTCGGCACCGGCCTCGGCCAGCCACTCCATGCGCGGCCGGTGCCACTGCCGGAGCCGGTCGACGCCGATCTCGTCGGCGTAGCCGCCGGTGTACTCCGACCCGTCCGCGAGGGCCGCGCCGTAGGGCCCCACCGACCCGGCGATCCACGCCTCCGGGGCGCCGCGCTCGGCCAGGTGGACCGAGCGGACGACGAGCCGCCGGGCCTCTGCCGCGTCCAGCCCGGCAGCGGAGAGCCCCTCCACCGACACCTGGTAGCTGGCCGTCGTCGCCACCTGGGCACCGGCGGCGGCGAAGGCGGTGTGCGCGGCGACGACTGCGTCGGGGTCGTCGAGCAGCAGCCGTGCCGACCACAGCGCCGAGGACAGGTCGTGCCCCTGCGCCTCCAGCTGGGTGGCGAGGCCGCCGTCGAGGACCACGGTCCCGACGGCCAGCGCGGTGGCGAGGGGGAAGTCGGGCATGCCCCGATGGTGCCCGCCCGCTCGGCCTGCGGTGCCCGCCGGCCACCCCGAGGATCGTCGCCATGGTGTTCATCTGGAGCAGCGGCTGGGGCCCGCGACGGCGCCGGCACGGACCGGGGTACGGCCGCCGCTACGGCCCGCGGTACGGCTACGGCTACCGGCCGCGCCGCGGGTACGACCGCGACGGCTCGTGCCTGCGCGACCTGCTGCTGCTGAACACCGGGTGCTGTCTGGCCAACGCGGTCGGCTGCGGCGTCGAGGGGCTGTTCCTGGTGCCGACGACGGCGCGGCACGTGCACGCGGCCGGCACCGGACGGCGCGGCGCGCGGGTGCGGGACCGGCTGGTGGCCGCCGTCCGGGTCTACCAGCGCGAGGTCAGCCCCACGCGGCCGCCGTGCTGCCGGTTCGAGCCGACCTGCTCGGCCTACGCCGTCCAGGCGCTGGAGCGGCACGGTGCCGGACGCGGCAGCTGGCTGACCCTGTGCCGCCTGGTGCGCTGCCGGCCCGGCGCGGCCGGCGGCCCGGACCCGGTGCCCGCCGCCGCCTGAGCGGACCCGCGCCGCCAGACTGGGGGACGTGGCCGCCACCGATGACGCCGCCGGGGACCTGCCGGTGACCCGGTCCCTCGTCGTGCCCGCGGCCGCGCTGCACTGGCGGTTCTCCCGCTCGTCGGGCCCGGGGGGGCAGAGCGTGAACACCGCCGACTCGCGGGTGGAGCTGTCGGTCGCGCCGCTCGAGCTCCCGGATCTGAGCGACGTCCAGCGGCAGCGGGTGACCGAACGCCTGGCCGGCCGGCTGGTCGACGGCGTGCTGACCGTCGTGGCCGGCGAGCACCGGCAGCAGCTGCGCAACCGGCAGGCCGCGCGCGAGCGGCTGGCCGCCGTCCTGCGCGCGGCGCTGGCCCCGCCGCCCGCGGCCCGCCGGCGCACGAGGCCCACGCGCGGGTCGCAGGAGCGGCGCATCCAGGCCAAGAAGCAGCGCGGCGAGCTCAAGAAGCAGCGCCGTTCCTGGGACTGAGCCGCGCCCACCCGGCTGGGGTCCACCGACCTCGTCGGACCAGGACCCGCTGCCCGCTACCCGAGGACGGAGGTACCCCCGCGAACCTCCGTCCCTGCTTCCACCTGTGAGCAAGGGCGGAGGTTCGCGAGGCCGCCGGTGGCCGTGGGTCAGTCGGCGACCTGGGACCGGCGGCGTTCGAGGAACGCCCGCTCGCGCTCGTTGCCGGCGAGCGCGAGCGCCGCGTCGTACGCCGCGGCGGCCTCTGCGGCGCGGCCCAGCCGGCGCAGCAGGTCGGCGCGGACGGCGGGCAGCAGGTGCGAGCGCGGCAGGTCCAGTTCCTCCACCAGCGCCAGCGCCGTCGCGGGCCCCTCGACCTCGGCCACCGCGACCGCCCGGTTGAGCGCCACCACCGGGCTCGGGGTGAGGGCCAGGAGGTGGTCGTAGAGCGCGAGCACCTGACCCCAGTCGGTGTCCGCGGCGGTGGCGGCGTCGCTGTGCACCGCCTGGATGGCGGCCTGCAGCTGGTAGGGCCCCGGGGCGCCGCGGCGCAGGCAGCGCCGCACCAGCTCCTGGCCCTCGGCGACCAGGTCGGCGTCCCACCGCGACCGGTCCTGTTCGGCCAGCGGCACCAGGGACCCGTCCGGCGCGACCCGGGCCGGCCGGCGGGACTCGCTGAGCAGGACCAGCGCCAGCAGGCCCAGCACCTCGGGCTCGTCGGGCATCAGCCCGGCCAGCTCGCGGGCCAGCCGCACCGCCTCCGCGCACAGGTGGGTGCGCACCAGCCGGTCGCCGGCCGACGCCGTGTGCCCCTCCGTGTAGACCAGGTAGACGACCGCGAGGACGCCGGCCAGCCGGTCGGGTAGGTCGGCCTCCGCGGGCACCCGGTAGGGGATGCGGGCGTCGCGGATCTTGTTCTTGGCCCGCACCAGCCGCTGCGCCATCGTCGCCTCGGGCACCAGGAAGGCGTGCGCGATCTCCGCGGTGGACAGGCCGCCCACCAGGCGCAGCGTCAGCGCCACGCGCGCGGCCGGCGCGAGCGCGGGGTGGCAGCAGGTGAACAGCATGCGCAGCCGGTCGTCGCGCACGGCGCCCTCCTCGGGCGGGGGTCCGGGGTCGGCGAGCAGGGCCGCCGCGCGGTACCGGTCGGTGCGGGTGGACTCGCGGCGCAGCCGGTCGATGGCCCGGTTGCGGGCGGTGGTGACGATCCACCCCGCGGGGCTGGGCGGCACGCCGTCGGCCGGCCAGCGCTGCACGGCGGTGAGGAAGGCGTCCTGCACCGCCTCCTCGGCGGCGTCGATGTCGCCGAGGAGGCGGGTGAGGACGGCGACCGCGCGTCCGTAGGACTCCCGGAAGACCGCCTCCACCTCCGGCAGGCGGACGTCGGGCACCGCGTCAGAGGCCCTGGTTCGCGACCGGTCGGACCTCCACCGGCAGGGTGGTCGCCCGGGCTACCTCGCGTCCCCAGGCGAGGGCCGCGTCGAGGTCCTCGGCCTCGACGATCGTGAAGCCGCCGACGTGCTCCTTGGCCTCGACGTAGGGGCCGTCGGTGACCACGAAGTCCTCGCCGGCGGGGCGGACCACGGTGGCGGTCTCCGGGGCGTGCAGGCCGGCGGCGAAGACCCAGGCGCCCGCGGCGCGCATCCGCTCGGTCACCGCGGCGACCTCACGCATGATCGGGTCGAGGACCTCGGGCGGGGGCACCGGGCCGTCGGGCTGGATCAGGCTGAGCAGGTACTGCGGCATGGCGATCTCCTCGGGTCCAGCGGCCGGCACCGTACCGGCCGCTCACCCCCTGTACGAACGAGCCCGCGCCGGATCGACAGGTCCCGCGACACGTCTTCAGGACGCCGGCGGGCGCACCAGCAGCCAGAGCGACAGGGCGCCGTCCGAGCTGTCCATCGCGCGGTCGACCTCGAAGCCGAGCCGGCGCAGGAACCGCACCCCGGCCCAGGTCGGGACGACGGTGGCGGCCGGGAGCCCGGCGGCGTCGCAGCGGTCGAGCGCCGGCTGCAGCAGCGCGGTGCCGAACCCGCGGCGCCGGCTGCTCGGCCGGGTGGCGAGGTGGGACAGCCACCAGTGCGGGCCGGCCGGGCGGGCGGCGTCGACCAGCTCCCGCGTCCGGCGGACGGCGTCCCACCGGGAGCCGGCGATGTGCGGCAGCTCGGTGGCCAGCGCGGTCCGGACGTCGTCGGGCAGCGGCCGGGTGCCCGGCGCGCCCGCGGGCGCCTCCCAGGTGGCGACGGCGGTGACGTCCTCGGTCACCCACCCGGTGCCGGACGAGACCGCGCGGTGGCCGGCGTCGAGCTCGGCCAGGCGGGTCAGCCGCTGGATCCGGCCGTCGTCCGGCAGCGCCCAGCGGGCCCACCGCGACGTGGACAGCGCCAGGGTGAGGGTGGCGGCGATCCGCGGCACGTCGCGCTGCTCGGCGGGGCGGACCGACGGGACGCCGAGGTGCACGGAGATCACGCGGTCGGCCACCCGGCCAGCGTAGGCACCGCCTAACAACAGCCGCCGGGACGCCGTGAGGCCGACGGAACGCAGGCTTGACGTCGATGCCGCGGCCGGGAAACCGCCGCCCCGGAACCTCGTCGGCGTGACCGCGACCGCCCTGCCCGGAGTGCTCGCCGGGGCCGGCCCGCGCACCCGGACGACGCAGACCCACTGCCCGTACTGCTCGTTGCAGTGCGGCGTCACGATGACCGCCGGCGACCGCCCGGCGACGCTGCAGCCGGCCGACTTCCCGACCAACCGCGGCGGCCTGTGCTCCAAGGGCTGGTCGGCGACCGAGCTGCTGGACCACCCCGAGCGGCTGACCCGCCCGCTGGTCCGCGCCGTCCCCGGCGACCGCACCAGCCCGCTGGTCGAGGGGAGCTGGGACGTGGCGCTGGACCGGGTCGTCGCCGCGATCCGGCACACCCAGGCCGCGCACGGCCGGGACGCGGTCGGCTGCTTCGGCGGAGGTGGGCTGACCAACGAGCAGGCCTACCAGTTCGGCAAGTTCGCCCGGGTCGCGCTGCGGACGAGCGCCATCGACTACAACGGCCGGTTCTGCATGTCCTCGGCGGCGGGTGCCGCCAACCGCGCGTTCGGCCTCGATCGCGGCATGCCGTTCCCGCTGGCGGACATCGCCGCGGCCGACGTCGTCGTCCTGGTCGGCTCCAACCCGGCCGACACCATGCCTCCGGCGATGCAGTGGTTCGACGCCGGCCGGGAGCGCGGCGCCCAGCACGTCGTGGTGGACCCCCGCCGGACGGCGACCGCGCGCAACGCAGCGCTCCACCTGCAGCCGCTGCCGGGCACCGACCTGGCGCTGGCCAACGGGCTGCTGCACATCGCGATCGCCGAGGGGCTGGTCGACGAGGCGTACGTCGCCGCGCGCACCACCGGTTTCGACGACGTCCGAGCCGGGCTGGCCGCCTACTGGCCCGACCGCGTGGAGCGGCTGACCGGCGTCCCCGTCGCCGACCAGCGCCGCACGGTGTTCGCGCTGGCGAGGGCGGCGCGGGCGATCGTGCTGACCGCCCGCGGCGCCGAGCAGCACCGCAGCGGCACCGACACCGCCCAGGCGTGGATCAACCTGGCGCTGGCCCTCGGGCTGCCCGGCCGGGAGGGCAGCGGCTGGGCGACCGTCACCGGCCAGGGCAACGGGCAGGGCGGCCGCGAGCACGGGCAGAAGGCCGACCAGCTGCCCGGCTACCGGAAGCTCGCCGACCCCGCCGCCCGGGCGCACGTCGCGGCTGTCTGGGGCGTCGACCCCGACGACCTGCCGCAGCCGGGCCCCTCGGCCTTCGAGCTGCTCGACGCCCTCGGCACCGACGGCGGCGTGCGCACGCTGCTGGTGCTCGCCTCCAACGTCGCGGTGTCCGCGCCCGACGCCCGGCGGGTGATGAGCCGGCTGCGCGACCTGGACTTCCTCGCGGTCAGCGACTTCTTCCTGTCCGAGACCGCCGAGCTCGCCGATGTCGTCCTGCCCAGCGCCATGTGGGCCGAGGAGGACGGCACGATGACCAACCTCGAGGGCCGGGTCCTCCGCCGTCGGCGCGCGCTGGAACCGCCCGACGGCGTCCGCGACGACCTGCAGCTGCTCGCCCAGCTGGCGGAGCGACTGGGCGTGCCGGGCTTCAGCGGGGACGCCGAGACCGTCTTCGCCGAGCTCGGCCGGGCCAGCGCCGGGGGAGCGGCCGACTACTCCGGCATCAGCTACCGGCGGATCGACGGAGAGCAGGGCGTCTTCTGGCCCTGCCCGGCGCCGGCGGACGGCGGCCCGCAGCACCCCGGCACCCCGCGGCTGTTCCTCGACCGCTTCGCCACCCCCGACGGGCGGGCGCGCTTCGTCCGCGTCGAGCACGTCGAGGCGCACGAGCGGCCCGACCGCGAGTACCCCTACGTGCTCACCACCGGGCGGGTGCTGGCGCAGTACCAGTCGGGCACCCAGACCCGCCGGACCAGGAGCCTGCAGCTCATCGCCCCGCTGCCGCGCGCCGAGCTGCACCCGGATCTCGCCCGCCGCCTCGGCATCGGCCCGGACGACGTGGTGGAGCTCGCCACCCGCCGCGGCCGGGCCCGCTTCTCGGCGCACCTGACCGACGACATCCGCCCCGACGTCGTCTTCGCGCCCTTCCACTGGGGCGGGGGCTCCAGCGCCAACGCGCTCACCGACCCCGCCCTCGACCCGACGTCGAAGATGCCGGCCTTCAAGGTCTGCGCGGTCGCCGTCACCCGCGTCGCCGGCCCGGTCGAGCGGCTGCCCGCGCCGGACGCCGCCAGCCAGCCCGAGACCCACCCCCACCGACAGCCACCCGCCCGCACCCCGCTCCAACCGGCCCGTACCCCACCCCCTGGGGGGGGGGGGGGGGGGGGGGGGGGGGGGGGGGGGGGGGGGGCGGGGGGGGGGGGGCCGGGGGGGGGGGGGCGCCGCGGGGGGGCGGGGGGGGGGGGGGGGGGGGGGGGGGGGGGGGGGGGGGGGGG
>NZ_JBJGYN010000028.1:0-62363 GCF_054050015.1 Geodermatophilus sp. SYSU D01176
CCCCGACACGCGGCCCCGCCGTTCGGACCACCGCCCCCCGCAACCGCCGCCCCGCCGCCCCCCCCCCCCCCCCCCCCCCCCCCCCCCCGCCCCGCCCCCCCCCCCCCCCCACCTCGTCGTCCCCCCGTGGCAGGGTCCGTGCCCGTGCGGGGTCTGGCGCGGCGCGAGTTCTGCCTGGTCCTGCTGCGCCGGATGGCCGACCTGCGGCCGGACCTGGTGGCCGAGGCGCTGCCCCGGCTGGGCGCCACCCGCGCGGAGGCGCACGCGACGCACACCCGCTGGCAAGCGCTGCAGCACTCGCCGCGGGCGCCGCGCGGGCTGGCGCTGCGCTCCGCCGTCCTCGGCCCGCCGGAGGAGACCGAGGACCGCCGCTTCGGCGACCTCGACCTCGAGGTACGCCGCTGGCCGCTGCCGCTGTGGCCGCACCTGTCCTGGGAGGTGCTCACCGGCCCGGGCGGCAGCGTGCTGCAGGAGCACCTGGTGCGGGCCCCGGGCTCGCCCGCGCCGCAGGCGACGCCGGCCCGGCTGCGGGTGTGGGAGCACACGCTGGACGACGTGGTCGGCCTGCGCGGGGCGCGGAGCGTGGACCCGGGCGTGGTCACCCGCTGGGAGGTGCACCTGCCCGGCGACGTCCGCGCCCGCTTCGTCTGGGGCCTGCTCCAGTCCGTCGACCTGCGGTGACGCCCCGGGCGGCGGTCCCCGCGGGGACCGCCGACCCGGGGTCACACCGCGACGCGGTTGAACTTCGGCGTCGCGCCCATCACGTCGATGTTCGAGATCTTGACGACGTCGCCGGAGGTCGGGGCGTGCACCATCTGCCCGTTCCCGAGGTAGATGCCGATGTGGCTGACCGGGCTGTAGAAGGCGACCAGGTCACCGGGGCGCGCCTCGGCCCGCGAGACCGGCGTCCCCATCTGGGACTGCATGCGGCTGGAGTGCGGCAGGTCGACCCCGGCCGCCTTGAAGGCGTACTGCACGAGGCCGGAGCAGTCGAAGGAGTTCGGGCCGCCCGCCGCCCACACGTAGGGCTTGCCGCGCTGGGCCAGCGCGCGGTCGATCGCCGCCTGCACCGACCCGCCGGCGGCGACCACGGGGGCGGACGCCGCCACCGGCTCCTCGCGGGTGGTGCGGCTGGCCCGGCCGTTCTCGCCGGCGCCGTGCGCGGCCGCGGCTGCGTCGAGCGCGGCCCGTCGCTCGTCGGCGGACAACCGGGCGTAGTCGGCCTGGTAGTCGGTGATCTGGGCCTGCAGGTCTGCCTGTTGGCGGGCGACGGCGTCGTACTGCTGCTGGGCCTCGCCGGCGGCGCGGTCGGCCACGGCCCGAGTCTGGGCGGCGGTCTCCCCGGCGGCGACGGCCGCGTCGAGCAGCTCGCCCTGGTGGCCGGCCACGGCCTGCAGCAGCGTGACCCGGTTGACGAACTCGTCGGCGGACCGGCTGGTCATCAGCGCGTGGAAGGCCCCCATGCTCTCGCCGGTGAACGCGGTGCGAGCGACGCCGACGACGGACTCCCGGGCGCGGGCGACCTGCGCCTCCGCCTCGGTCACCGCCGCGGCCGCGGCCTGCGCCGCCGCCTGCTGGCCGGCCAGCAGCGCGCGCGCCTCGTTGAAGTCCTCGGTGAGGACCTCCAGCTCGTGGCCGCGGGCGGCGACGAGGGCCGCGGCCTCCGCGGCGGTGGTCGGCTCCTCCGCACCCGCGGGAGCCGGGGCGACCGCGACGCCGAGGCCGAGGGCGCCGGCGAGGACGAGGGCCGCGCGGCGGGCGGTGCGAGGGGTCGCCATGGTGCGGCGGCTCTCCGTTTCTCCACGGCCGCCCACCGGGTCAGCTGACGGGTGCGGGCAGGACGCTGCCCGGCGCTCCCGGCGGCACTGCCGGCGCGCGCTCCACCCCAGTCGTTCGGGAGGTTCCCGGCCCCGCGCTCCCGGGGAGGAGAGCGCCGGCTCGGCGGCATCCGCGGGGTGTCACCCAGGCTGGTGACGGAGCGCCCCGACGGATGTACTCACCGTAGGGGCGGTGACGCCGCCGTGACAATTACCCGGATGTGATTTGGGCGCATCTCGACTCAACTCCGCAGGCCACCGGCGACGGGTGGGACCGGTGTGACGGACGGGGTTCGCCGGGCGTGCCGCGGGGCACGCAGCGGTCATGGACCTGAAGCGCCCCCTGGTCGTGCTCGCCCTCGCCGCCGCGCTGGCCGGGTGCGGCGGCGGCACGGAGACCGGCGACAACACCGACCTGGACCGGGGCACCACCGAGTGCGGCGCCGCCGAGGCCGGCGCGACCGACGAGGAGCTCTGCGAGGACACCGAGCAGGACAACGAGGAGCAGACCGACGAGGAGGACGACGGCGACGGCTGAGCGCGGCCCGCAGCGGCAGGTGCGCTCCGGTTACGGTCCGCCGGTGGCTGCGCGCAGGTACGACGCCGTCGTCGTGGGAGCCGGGCACAACGGGCTGGTGGCCGCGGCCTACCTGGCCCGTGCCGGGTGGTCGGTGCTGGTGCTCGAGCGGCTCGTCGAGGTCGGCGGCGCCGCGGTCAGTCGGCAGGTGTTCCCCGGCGTCGACGTCCGGCTGTCGGCCTACTCGTACCTGGTCAGCCTGCTCCCCGACCGGGTCGTGGCCGACCTCGGCCTGCAGCTCACCCTCGCCGACCGCGCCGTCGCCTCGTACACCGCCGTCCCGGGCGGCCCGGGCCTGCTGGTCGAGCGGGACGAGGGGCCGGCCACCGCGGCCTCCTTCCGCGCCCTCACCGGCTCCGACGCCGAGCTGGCCGGCTGGCAGCGGTTCTACGGGCGGGTGGCCACGCTGGCCGAGGACCTCGCCCCGACCCTCACCGAGCCGCTGCTCGCCCCCGGCGACCTGGCCGCCCGGCTGCGCGACCCGCAGCTGTGGCACGACCTGCGCGAGCGGCCGCTGGCCGACGTGGTCGCCGACGAGCTGTCGCACGACGTCGTCCGCGGTGTCGCGCTCACCGACGGGCTGATCGGCACGTACGCCGACGTGCACGCCGACGACGGCCTGGCCGGGCGCTGCTTCCTCTACCACGTGGTCGGCAACGGCACCGGGCGGTGGCGGGTCCCCGTCGGTGGGATGGGCGCGGTGGTTGGCGCGATTGCCGCCGCGGCCCGCAACGCCGGCGCCGAGCTGGTCACCCGGGCGCAGGTGACCGCGGTCGAGCCGCGGCACGACGGCGCCACCGTCCACTGGACCGGCGACGACGGCACCGAACGCGCGGTGGACACCGGCTGGGTGGTCGGCGGCGCCGCCCCGGCCGTGCTCGACCGGCTGCTCGGCGAGGCCCCCCGCGTGAGCGCGGACGGCGCCCAGCTCAAGGTCAACATGGTCCTGGCCCGGCTGCCGCGGCTGCGCTCCGGGGTGGACCCGGCGGTCGCCTTCGCCGGCACCTGCCACGTCGACGAGGCCGCCTCCCGGCTCGACGCCGCGCACGCGCAGGCCGCGGCCGGGCGGCTGCCCGACGTCGTCCCGTTCGAGGTGTACTGCCACTCCCTGTCCGACCCCACGGTGCTCGGACCGGCCGAGCGGGCCGCCGGCTGGCACACGCTCACCCTGTTCGGCCTGCACACCCCCGCCGCGCTGTTCCGCGACGACCCGGACGGCGTCCGGGAGGAGGCGGTGCGCCGGGTGGTGGCCCAGCTCGACGCGCACCTGGCCGAGCCGCTGCTGGACTGCCTCGCCCGCGACGCCGACGGCCGGCCGTGCCTGCAGGCGGCCTCGCCGCTGGACGTCGAGGCGTCGCTGGCGATGCCGGGCGGGCACATCTTCCACGGCGACCTGTCCTGGCCGGTGGCGTCGACGCCGGACGAGGTCGGCACCTGGGGCGTGGGAACCGCGCACCCGCGGGTCGTGGCCGCCTCGTCGGGCGGCACGGTGCGCGGCGGCGCGGTCAGCGGCCTGGGCGGCTACGCGGCGGCCCGCGCCCTGCTGGACCGGTGCTGAGGCGGGCCTGGTCGGCGCGCCGGCTGCGCGCCGAGACCCGCGCCCTGCTGCGCGGGGCCGCCGAGCGGCTGCGCGGGCGGGACGTCGCGCTGATCGCCGCCGGCCTCACCTTCTACGCCGGCATCGCCGTGGTGCCGCTGCTGCTGGTCGCCTTCTCGCTCACCGCGCTGCTGACCTCGGCCGGGCGGGTGCGCGAGCTCAGCGACCGGGTGGGCCAGCTGCTGCCATCGGAGCTGGGCGCGCCGGGGGCACTGCGGACGCTCGCCGAGGCCGGCACCGGCCTGGACCCGCTGGGGTTCGTCCTGGCGCTGCTCCCGCTGTCGTTCTACGGCGAGGGGCTGCGGCGGGCGCTGCTGCGCTTCACCCCGCGCCAGGACCGGCTGACCGGCTGGCGCGGCCGGCTGCTGGCCCTCCCGCTGGTGCTCGCGACGCCGCTGCTGATGTACCCGGTGCTGCTGGCCGCCTCGTTGATGGTGGAGCTCACCGAGCGGGGCAGCGCGCTGGGCCCGCTCGCCGTCGGCTACTACTCCGTGCTGTTCGCGCTCACCGTGCCGCTGCTGTGGGGCTTCGGCGTGGTCGCGGCCGGGGACCTCGACCGGCGGGCCCTGGTGTCCGGGGCGCTGTTCACCGCCGCGTGCCTGTCGGGCTTCCTGCAGGGCTTCGTGCTGTTCCTGGCCCTGCCGCTGGCGCTGGGCGCGCCCTTCGGCGGGCTGACCGTGGTGGGCGCGGTCGTGGCGATCAGCCTGTGGCTGTTCCTGCTGCACCTGGTCGTGATCGGCGGGTGGCTGCTCACCCAGTCCCTCGACGACCGGCTGCGGCGCGGGGCTCAGCCGTCGTCCGGGCGCCCCCCACCGTCGTCCTGACCTCCCTGGTCCTGCCACTGCCCGGGGTCGGGCACCTCCGGTGCCGCCGGCGGGGGTCCGGGCTCGGGTGCCGGCGGACCGTCGGGCTGTGGCGGGGCCTCCGGCTGCTGCCGCTCCTGCCACTCGGGTTGCGGCGCAGGCGCGGGTGCCACCCAGTCCTCGCCGTTGCTCACCAGGATGGAGACGACCTGGCCCGGCACCGCGCGGGCGCCCCGCGGCGGGCTGGTGCCCAGGAAGGTGCCGGAGCGCCGGGCGCTGTCGGTCTCGACGGTCCGGTGCTCGAAGCCGGCGTCCTCCAGCGCCGCCCGGCAGGCCCGCACCGAGGTGCAGCCCGGGACCGGGCGGGTGTTGCCGTTCATGACCACCTCGTCGGCCGGCGGGAACTCCCCGCTGCCCCGCGCCTCCAGGATCGGCGCCATCGCGTCGCGCCAGACGGTGGCCGCCTTGCCGCCGCCGAAGCCGCCGACGTTCTGCTTGCGCTTGGGGTTCAGCACCATGACGCTCGCGGCGATCTCCGGGGTGTACCCCACGAAGGCGATCGAGTCGTTGTCCTGCGACGTCCCCGTCTTGCCGGCGATCTGGTGGCCCGGCACGTACGCGCGGGTGCCGGTCGCGCCGGAGTACCCCGGCTCGACGTCCTTGCGCAGCATCTGGTTGAGCGTGTTGGCCACGCCGGGCTTGATCGCCTCGGGGGTGCAACGGTCCCCGACGGCCAGCGGCTCGCCGTCCGACCCGAGCGCGGGGTCGCCGTGCTGGTCGAGCACCGCGGTCACCGGGACCACGTCGCACTGGGTGCCGCTGGCCGCCAGGGTCGAGTAGGCGCTGGCCAGGGCGAGCGGGCTGGTGGCCTCGGAGCCGAAGGTGAACGAGCCCCGGTTCTCGTCGATGATCTGCTGCGGCAGGTCCGGGTCGCTGAACTGGAACAGCCCCATCCGCTCGGCCATCCGCACCGGCTCCTCGACGCTGCCGAGGGCGTCCTCGAGGGCGAGGAAGTAGGTGTTGGACGACTGGTAGAGCGCGGTGGTGAGGTCCAGCGTCGAGCGGTAGGTACCGGCGTTCTCGACGTCGTAGCGCCCGGTGCCGTCCCGGTAGACCCGGGAGACGTAGGGGTCCGACGTCGTCAGCGTGTAGTAGCTGGAGAAGCCCCGGTCCAGCGCGGCCGCGGCGGTGAAGACCTTGTAGGTCGAGCCGGAGCCCTTGCTCGGGGCGGCGTTGAGGTTGAACGACTCCTGCGCCGGGTCGTTGCGGTCGTAGCCGAAGACGCGGTTGACGCTCATCGCCAGCAGGTGGCCGGTGCCCGGCTCGACGGCGGTGAACATGCCGGCCAGCGAGTTGCCCATGGACAGCGTCTCGAGGACGGCGGCGTCCCCGGCGCGCTGCAGGTCGGCGTCCAGCGTGGTCTGGATGACGTAGCCGCCGTTGTCCAGCTGCTCCTGGGTCAGCCCCAGCTCCTGGATGAGGTAGCGCTGCACGAAGTCGCAGACGAAGGCGCCGACCGTCGCCTCGGCGCAGCCACGGCGCGGGGCCGGTGCGGGGGCGAGGCCCAGCGGCTCGGCCTGCGCGGCGGCCGCCTGCGCCGGGTCGACGAGGCCCTGCTGGGCCATCCGGTCGAGGACCTCGTTGCGCCGCGCGGTGGCCGCCTCCGGGTCGGTGAACGGGTCGTCCTCGGTCGGGCTCTGCGCCAGGCCGGCCAGCAGGGCGGCCTGCGGCAGGCTGAGGTCGATGGCGTCGACGCCGAAGAAGGCCTGCGCCGCCGGCTGCACGCCGTAGGCGTTCTGCCCGAAGTAGACGATGTTGAGGTAGCGGGTGAGCAGCTCGTCCTTGGTGTAGGTGTCCTCGAGCGCCAGCGCCAGCCGGGCCTCGCGGAGCTTGCGGCCGAGGGTCTGCTCGGTGGCGGCGCTGCGCTCCTCGGGGGTGTCGGCGGTCTGCAGCAGGGTCTGCTTGACCAGCTGCTGGGTGAGCGTCGACCCGCCCTCCTGCACGCCGCCGGCGGCGATGTTCGTGAGCAGCGCGCGGGCCGTGCCCTGCACGTCGAGGCCGTGGTGGTCGTGGAAGCGGGCGTCCTCGATGGCGATCATCGCCTGCTTCATCACCTCGGCGATGCGGTCGCCGGTCACCGGGGCGCGGTTCTCCTCGTAGAAGGAGGTGATCACCTCGCCGTTGGCCGCCGTGAGCACGGTGTTCGGGGGCGGGGCGTCGACGGTGAGCTCGGTCGGCAGGTCGCCGAGCAGGCTGGTCGACTGCTGGGCGGCCACGGCGGGTCCGCCGACCCAGGGGAAGAGGAGTCCCGCGACGAGCGCTCCGGCGACCACGACCGTGGCGGCGAGCTTGAGCAGCGTCCTGGCCCGTGCGTCCGTGCGCAGGTCCATGGGCCCCCTTCCGTGGAGTGCCACTCGAACAGGAATCGGCGCCGTCCACAACGATCCGCGCCGTGCCGTCGGCCATCCTGGCCCGCGCACGCCACACCTGTCACGCAGCGAGCAGGTCCGGCAGGTCCCCGGCGTGCAGCACCACCAGCGTGCTCACCGCCCGGGTGAGGACGACGTAGAGCCGGTGCAGCCCGCGCGGCTCCGCGGCGACGATCGCGGCGGGGTCCACCACGACGACCGCGTCGAACTCCAGCCCCTTGGCCAGGGTCGCCGGGACGACGGCCAGCGCCCCCGCCTCGCCGTCGTCGCCGAGCACCGCCGCGGGCAGCCCGGCCTCCACCAGCGCGCCGGCCACCTCGGGCACGGCGGCGTCGGCGCAGACGACCCCGATCGAGCCCGGCGTGGCGGCCAGCTCGCGGACCACGTCGGGCAGCGGGCCGTCGGACCGGATCCGCAGCGACCCGGACCCGCGGCGCACCGCCGTGGCGGCCGGCAGCCCGGGCGCGATCGCCGGCAGCAGCCGGTTGGCGTACTCGAGCACCTCGCCGGGCACCCGGTAGCCGCGGGAGAGCGGCCGGACCTCGGTGTCCGGGCGGCCCAGGCCGGCGAGCGTGCGGCCCCAGTCGGCCGCCGACCACGGGCCGGTGGCCTGGGCGAGGTCGCCGAGCACGGTGAGCGACCCGGCCGCCAGCCGGCGGGCGATCGCGCGGCACTGCATGGGCGAGAGGTCCTGCGCCTCGTCGACGACCACGTGCCCGTAGCCGGCGGTGCGCTCCAGCAGCCCGGCGACCTCGTCGGCCAGCACCGCGTCGGCCTCCGTCCACGGCGCGGCGCGCAGCGGGCCGGCCGGGCGGAGCAGCAACGCCTGCTCGCCGTCGTCGAGCACGCCGCGGGCCGCCCGCGCCAGGACGGCGGGGTCGGTGAGCAGCGCGTGCACCAGCTCCGCGGCGTCCCGGGCCGGCCAGACCGCGTCGCAGAACGCGCGCACCTCGGCGCTGCGGGCGGCCCGGCGCGTCTCGGCGTCCGTGGGGCTGCCCCCGGCGGCCTCGGCCTGCCGGCGGGCGTCCTCGGCCAGCAGCATCGCCAGCCGCTCGCGGCCGGCGGCGTGGTGCAGCACCTGCTGGTCGTCGCCGGCCCGGCCGCGGCGGCGCAGGTCGTCGACGTACCGCTTGAGCCGCTCGACCGGCACGCGCCGGCGGCGCCCGGCCAGCGGCACCTGCACGTCGTCGGCCGGCTTGGCGATCGCCCCCCACAGCGCGCGGTGCAGCACCTCGGCCATGCGGGCGTCGCCCTTGAGGACGGCGACCTCCGGGGCGTCGGTGCCGCGCACCGTCACCCGGGCGGTCAGCTCGGCGACCGTGGTCTGCTCGACGTCGACCTCGCCGAGGGTGGGCAGCACCTGCTCGATGTAGCGCAGGAACGCGCGGTTGGGCCCGACGACGAGGACGCCGGTGCGGGCCAGCTGCCCGCCGTGCGTGTAGAGCAGGTAGGCGGCGCGGTGCAGGCCGACGGCGGTCTTGCCGGTGCCGGGGGCGCCCTGCACGCAGATCGACTCGGCCAGCGGCGCCCGCACGATCGCGTCCTGCTCGGGCTGGATGGTGGCGACGATGTCGCGCATCGGGCCGGAGCGGGGGCGCTCGATCTCCTGCTCGAGCAGCCGGCTCGGGACGGCGTCCCCCACCCCGAGCAGCTCGTCCTCGTAACTGGTCAGCTCGCCGCCGGCGAAGCCGAAGCGGCGGCGGCGCACCAGGCCCTGCGGGTCCGCGGCGCTGGCCCGGTAGAACGGCCGGCTCATCGGCGCCCGCCAGTCGATGACGACCGGGGTGCCGTCGGCGTCGCGGACGTGCCGGCGGCCGATGTGGAAGGTCTCGGTGCCGGTGTCGGTCCGCCCGAAGAACGGCGGGACGCCGGGGTCGGCCGCCAGCGCGCGCAGTCGCTCGGCGCGGGCGGCACCGAGCCGCTCGGAGGCCCAGGCGTCGACACCGGCGTCGACGACGGCGGAGGTGGCCGCCCGCATGGCGGCCAGGCAGTTGGCCGCGCGCGCCAGATGAGCGCGCTCGGCGGTGAGGACGGGATCGGGGGCGGTGGTCGTCTCGCTGGGTGCGGAGGACACGGTCGGAGGACGTTACGCCGTGACATCGCGGTCCTCCAGACCGCGCCGCGTCCAGGAGCCGTTCCCCAGCTGCGTCGAGCGCACTCCGTCACTGTCGGGGAGCCTCCGGCCCCCACTCCTCGCGCCGCCTCGCGGGCACCTTCCCCCGACGCTGCCGGCTGCCGTCAGGGACGCTCGTGCGGCTCCACGATGTGCACGTCGACGGCGCGGAACTGCTCCGGGGTCTGCAGCAGCACCGCCTTCGTCGGGTCGCCGACCTCCAGGGCGGGCCCCCGGCGCAGCGCGGCCAGCGCCCGCAGCCGCGGGTCGGCCAGGACGTCGTCGACCAGGCCGCGGTCCCCGCCGGTGAACAGCGCCGCCACCTCGCCGGCGTACGGCAGCAGCACCCGGACGGCGGTCTCGGCGGCCGCGCCCACCACCGCGTCGGTCTGGTGCGCCCGCCGCCGGGCGAAGCGCTGCTGCGACCAGCCACCGGCCGCCGTGCGCCCCTGGACCTGGCGCGCGTCGACCTTGGACACCACCAGGTCGGCGCCGTCGAACACCCCGACCGCCCACCGCCCGCGGCGGACCAGCAGGACGGCGGAGCGGTGCGGCACCCGGACCGCCGCGCTGAACGAGGACAGCAGCGCCGGCCCGGGCCGCCAGCCGAACGGCGCCCGCAGCGTGACCTCGGTGGTGTCCGCGAAGGTCACCCGCACGCCGCCGTCGACGGGCGCCACGGTGTCGACGGTGCCGTGCCGGGCGGCGACGCCGTCCAGCCAGCGGCCGAGGCGCTCGGGTGGGACGCGCAGCTGCCGGCCACCGCCGGCTGCCGGCCGGGATCGGGTCAGCCGGCGCTCCGCGTGGTGGGCAGGCCGGCCGCGGCCCAGGCCTGGTAGCCGCCGACGACGTCGGTGGCGCGGTGCAGGCCGAGGGCTCGCAGCGAGTCGGCGGCGAGGCTGGAGGCGTAGCCCTCGTTGCAGAGCACGATCACCTCGACGTCGTGGTCGGTGGCCTCGGGCAGCCGCGCGTCGCTGGCCGGGTCCAGGCGCCACTCGAGGACGTTGCGCTCGACGACGAGTGCGCCGGGCACCTCGCCGTCGGCCTCGCGCTGGGCGACCGGGCGGGTGTCGACGAGCAGGGCACCGCCGGCCATCCGCGCCGCGGCCTCGGCGGGCTCCAGCCGGCGGAGACGCCCGCGCACCTCCTGGAGCACCTCGTCGATGGAGCGGGTGCCGGCCGGGGTGTCCACGGGCTCCATCCTGGCCCCCGTCACCGCGCCATCGCCGGCTCGGCCGCGTGCTCGGCGGGCACGTGCAGCAGCCGCTGGGTGCCGGAGACGACGACGGCGGCGACCGCGGCGGCGAGGGTGGCCACCAGGAACGCGCTGCTGGCCCCGGTCGTGTCCACCAGCTTGCCGGCGGCCGAGGACCCGAGGGCCACCCCGACACCAAGCGCGGTGCCGATCCAGGTGAACGCCTCGGTCGTCGCCGAGCGCGGGACCAGCACCTCGGCCAGCGTGAAGGAGCTGATCAGGGACGGCGAGATCGCCAGCCCCGCGAGCACCACGAACGGGATCATCAGCCACACGTCCTGGACCAGCGCCAGCGGCAGGCTCAGCACGGTGAGCACACCGAGGGCGACCACCAGCCGGTGCCGCAGCGGGTGCCGCCAGTGCACGCTCCCCCAGCCGATGCCGCTGACCATCGAGCCGAGCGCCAGCGCGGCGATGAGGACCCCGGACAGCGGCATCGCGTCCCGCTGGTCGGCGAAGGCGACCAGCGCGATCTCCAGGGTGCCGAGCACCGTGCCGACCGCGGCGCCGACCACGAAGAGGACCTTGATGCCGGGCGTGCGGATCGCCGACGGGCCGGTGCGGGCGGCGTGCCCGTGCGGCGGCGGCTCGGTGCGGCCCTGCGCGGCGAACAGCAGGCTGCCGACGATGGCGAGGACGAAGGCGGTGACCACCCCGGAGGTGGCGTGCCCGGTCGTGGACAGGAAGGTGACCAGCACGGGGCCGACGATGAAGACGAACTCGTCGACCACCGACTCCATCGCCAGCGCGGTGTGCAGCCGGTGGGTGCCGCGCAGCAGGTGGGTCCAGCGCACCCGGATCATCGAGGCGACCGGCGGGATGCAGGCACCGGCCAGCCCGGCGGAGGCGAAGAGGATCCAGCGCGGCCAGTCCTCCTTGACCGCCGGCAGGAAGACGCAGCCCGCCGCGACGAAGACGGCGAGCACCGGCAGCAGGGTGCGGCGCTGGCCGTGGGTGTCCGCCCAGCGCCCGAGCAGCGGCCCCGAGATCGCCGTCGTCACCGCCCCGGTCGCGGCGACCGCCCCGCCCAGCCCGTAGCTGCCGGTCTCGGAGGCGATGAGCAGCACCGAGCCGAGGCCGACCATCGACAGCGGCAGCCGCCCGACGAACGCGGCCAGGACCATCGGCAGCGCGTGCGGCGTGCGGAGCACGTGCAGGTACGGGTTGGGCACGGGGGAGCGACCTGTCGTCTCAGGTGGGATGTGCCGGGTCGACGAGCCACGCTAACCGACGTGCGCAGGCGGGGCCCGGCGGCCACCGGATCATCCCGCACGTGCGCGGCCCGGGACGGCGCAGGGCCCCGCGCCGTAGAAGGACCCCCTGCCCCCCACCACTCGCACGCTCGCGGTGGGACCCTGCAGGGGGCCGTCCCGGCACCCCGCCGGGTTCACCTCAGCCGGTGCTCCAGGATGGCCAGCTCGTCCCACATGGTGCTCGGCAGCTTGTCGCCGAACTTCTGGAACCACTCGGTGATCTGCGGGATCTCGGCGCGCCACTCGTCCTTGTCGACGGCGAGGGCCTTCTCCACCTGCTCGCGGGTCATGGCCAGGCCGGAGATGTCCAGCGAGTCCGGCGTCGGCACGTGGCCGACCGCGGTCTCCTCGGCCGCCGCGGTGCCCTCGAGCCGCTCGACCACCCACTTGAGGACCCGGCTGTTCTCGCCGAAGCCCGGCCACAGGAAGCCGCCGTCCTCGTCCCGGCGGAACCAGTTGACGTAGAAGATCTTCGGCAGCTTGGTGGCGTCGTGGGCCTTGCCGGTCTCGACCCAGTGCCGGAAGTAGTCGCCGGCGTTGTAGCCGATGAAGGGCAGCATCGCGAATGGGTCGCGGCGGACGACGCCGACGGCGCCGGTGGCCGCGGCGGTCGTCTCCGAGGACAGCGTGGCGCCCATGAACACGCCGTGGTTCCAGTCCCGGGCCTCGGTGACCAGCGGGATGGTGGTCTTGCGGCGGCCGCCGAAGAGGATCGCCGAGATCGGCACGCCCTTCGGGTCGGTGTACTCCGGCGCCAGGATCGGGCACTGGGTGATCGGCGTGCAGAACCGGCTGTTCGGGTGGCTGGATGGCTCGTCGCTCTCCGGCGTCCAGTCCCGGCCCTTCCAGTCGGTGAGGTGGGCCGGCGGTTCGTCGGTCATCCCCTCCCACCAGATGTCGCCGTCGTCGGTGAGGGCGACGTTGGTGAAGACCGAGTTGCCCTTGTCGATCGTGCGCATCGCGTTGGGGTTGGTGTCCCAGCCGGTGCCGGGAGCGACGCCGAAGAGGCCGAACTCGGGGTTGAGCGCGTAGAGCCGGCCGTCATCGCCGAAGCGCATCCAGGCGATGTCGTCGCCCAGGGTCTCGACCTTCCAGCCCGGGATGGTGGGCTCGAGCATGGCCAGGTTGGTCTTGCCGCAGGCCGACGGGAAGGCCGCGGCGATGTAGTAGGTCTTCTGCTGCGGGCTGGTCAGCTTGAGGATCAGCATGTGCTCGGCGAGCCAGCCCTCGTCGCGGGCCATCACCGAGGCGATGCGCAGCGAGTAGCACTTCTTGCCCAGGAGGGCGTTGCCGCCGTAGCCGGAGCCGTAGGACCAGATGGCCCGCTCCTCGGGGAAGTGCACGATGTACTTGGTGTCGCTGCAGGGCCACGGCACGTCCTGCTGGCCCTCGTCGAGCGGGGCGCCGAGGGAGTGCATCGCCGGCACGAACGGCCGGTCGGTGCCCATCGCCTCGAGGATGGCGCTGCCGATGCGGGCCATGACCCGCATCGAGACGACGACGTACTCCGAGTCGGTGAGCTCGACGCCGAACATCGGGTTCTCGGCCTCGACCGGGCCCATGCAGAACGGGATGACGTACATCGTCCGGCCGCGCATGCACCCCCGGTACAGCTCGGTCATGATCGCCTTCATCTCGCCCGGGTCCATCCAGTTGTTCGTGGGACCCGCGTCGGCCTCGTCGACCGAGCAGATGAAGGTGCGGTCCTCGACGCGCGCGACGTCGCTGGGGTCGGAGGCGCACCAGAAGGAGTTGGGCTTCTTCTCCAGCCGGGTGAAGGTGCCGGCGTCGACCAGCCGCTGGGTGAGCCGCTCCCACTCCTCGTCGCTGCCGTCGACCCACACGACCCGGTCCGGGGTGGTCAGCTCGGCCATCTCCTGCACCCAGGCCAGGAGCCGGGCGTGGGTGGTCGGGGCGTTCTCGAGACCGGGGGTGGCCACGGAAGTCACGGCGTCTCCATCCTCTGGGCACACCGGGCGGGAAGCCGCCGGCGCTGGTGATCGTCCTGCTCGGTCGTCGTCCGGACCGCTGGGCGCCACGGGCGCCGGCGGGGTGCCGGGGTCCGGACAGCCTAACGGTGAGGACGACCACTGTAACCGTGAGAGACGTTACGTATAGGACGTCTACCCCGCGGGCCGAAAGCCCCTGGTGGGGTCCGCCCCGGCCACGGCATCTCCCCGGTCCGGGGCGGGGTCAGGAACCCGTCGACATCCCGTAGACCGGCCCGGCGACCTCGGCGGCGAAGGCGTCCCAGTCGCTGGGGCCGGGGCGTCCGCCGACCTCGGCGCCGAGCCTGTCGAGGTACCAGTGCCAGCCGGCGGCGAAGTCGGCGACGTCCACCCCGGCGGCGAACACCTGGCGGAAGCGCAGGACCGTCCGGTCGGCCTCGGACCACAGGTCCACCTCGAGGGTCCAGTCGTCCTGACCGACCCACTCGACGACCAGCCGGCGAGGGCGGTCGCACTCGACGATGCGCACCGGCTCGCCGACCGGGTCCTGCTCCTGGGTCATCGTGAACGTGCCGGTGCCGCCGGGGGCACGCTCGCCGTCGTCGTAGCGGCCGATCCAGCGGGCCAGCCGGTCGGGCTCGGTGAGGGCCGACCAGACGTCCTCGACGGGGTCGGGCCAGGACCGGCGGAACTCCAGCAGCTGCCGCCCGTCGTCCTCGGTGGTGACGACGCCACGCCGGGCCATCGCGTCCTGCACGGTCACGGGGTGCCTCCGTTCCTGCGGGCCCGCCCGCCGCGGGCCAGCTCGGTGTCCAGTGCGTCGAACCGCCGGGCCCAGAGGTCGCGGTAGGGCTCCAGCCAGTCGTCGAGCTCCCGCAGCGGGCGCGGGTCGAGCGAGTAGAGCCGCCGACGTCCCTCCACCCGGCTGCGCACCAGCCCGGCCTCGCGCAGCACGCGCAGGTGCCGGCTGATCGCCGGGCGGCTCACCGGGAACCGGTCGGCCAGCTCGCCGGCGGCCCGCTCGCCCCGCGCCAGCAGGGCGAGCAGTTCCCGCCGGGTGGGGTCGGCGAGGGCCGCGAGCGCCTCCATGCCATATGCGTAACACAGGGGTTACGCGTCCCGCCAGGGGTTGGTGCGCGGTCCCGCCGGGCACCGGGACCGCATGACCGTCACCGACCCGGACGTCCCGGACCCGCTCAACGACCCCCGCACGCTGCAGGCCGACCCCGGCGCCTACGGGCAGGGCGAGGACCTCGCCTCCACCGAGGACGACCCGATGTCGACCGGCGAGGAGGAACTGGCCGCCGGCCGCGACGCGGCCGACGACGCCGGGGGCGGCGACGTGACCGGCGGCGCGTTCTCCGAGGCGCCGCGCGACTGAGACGAAGCGGTCCGTTTCAGCCGCGTCCGGCCGGGAACCTCTCGGGACCCACAGTCCCCACAGCGAGGAGGCACGCGATGGCCACCGGTGAGACCGGCTTCGAGGACGTCACCTACGACCTGATCTCGGTTCAGTACCACTCGCTCAAGGCGGGGCACGACTACGGCCAGTACGTCCGTGACGCGGAGAACGCCGGGCTCCAGGACATCGCCGGGTTCTTCCGCGAGGTCATGGAGCAGGACTCGGCCCGCGCGCGGCGCTGCCACGAGTTCCTGCGGCAGCTGTCCGGGACCGAGCAGGGCGGCCCCGCGACGCAGTAGGAGGAGGACCCCGTCCCCTCACCGCCTGGGCCGCGGGTCCCACCCGGCCGCACCGGTCGTCGGCGCCCCGATGGCCGGTGCGGCCGACGTCGTCCGCTGGACTAGACCGCCACCCGGTGGCCGTCGGCCCACGCCCGCTCGAGCACCTGCAGCAGCAGGTCCGCGGGCTGCGCGCCGGCGGCGCCGTAGCGGCGGTCGACGACGAAGAACGGGACGCCGGTCGCGCCCAGCTCCTGCGCCGTGCGGGCGTCGGCGAGGACGGCGGGCCGGTAGCGGTGGTCGGCGAGCGCGGCGCGCACCTCGGCCTCGTCCAGCCCCACCTCGACGGCGAGCGCGGCGAGCGAGTCGACGTCGAAGACTGAGCGCCCCTCCTCGAAGTGGGCGTGCAGCAGCCGCTCCTTGACCTGGCCCTGCACGCCCCGCTCGGCGGCGAGGTGGATCAGCTCGTGGGCCAGCAGCGTGTTGCCGCTGACGCCGTCGGCCAGGTCGTAGTGCAAGCCCTCCGCGGCGGCGGTCTCCTCGACGTGCCGCATCATCCGGCGCATCTCCTCGGCCGGGCGGCCGTACTTCGCGGCCAGCGCCGGGAGGGTCTCGTGGGTCTCGCCCTCGGGGATGCCCGGGTCCAGCTGGAACGACCGCCAGACGACCTCGACCTCGTCGCGGTGCGGGAACCGCTCGAGCGCGGTCTCCAGCCGGCGCTTGCCGATGTAGCACCACGGACAGACGACGTCGGACCAGACCTCGATGCGCACGGACCGCACCAACCGGGGTGCGGTCCGTGCCATTCCCCGCTAGCGGACGCCGACGAGGTCCACCACGAACACCAGCGTCGCGCCGGGCTTGATGACCCCGCCGGCGCCGCGGTCGCCGTAGGCCTTGTGCGCCGGGATGGTGAGCCGGCGGCGGCCGCCGACGCGCATCCCCTGGATGCCCTCGTCCCAGCCCTGGATGACCATGCCGACGCCCAGCCGGAACTCCAGGGGGTCCCCGCGGTCCCAGGAGGCGTCGAACTGCTCGCCGGCCTCGTGGGTGACGCCGACGTAGTGGGCGCTCACCAGGTCGCCGGCCTTGGCCTCGGGGCCCTCGCCGACGGTGATGTCCTCGATCACCAGGTCGTCGGGGGCGGGGCCGGTCGGCGGCTCGACGTCGGGACGGGTGGGCTGGGCCATCGGTGCTCCTGGAGGTCGGTGCCGGGTTGGTCCCGACGGTCGTCCCATCCAAACAGCGCTCCGGCGGGGTCGCCGGGCGGGCTCCGGTCCGGTCGCTCAGCGGCCGCCGGCGACGTCGAGCACGCTCCCGGTGCAGTAGCCCGAGCCCTCGCCGAGCAACCACAGGACGGCCCCGGCGACCTCCTCGGCGCGACCGGCCCGACCCATCGGCACCACGGGCCCCAGCCGCGCGACCCGGTCGGGCTGTCCCCCGCTGGCATGGATCTCGGTCTCGATGATGCCGGGCCGGACGACGTTGACCCGCACACCCTCCCCGGCCACCTCGCGGGCCAGACCGATGCCGAGGGTGTCGACCGCACCCTTGCTCGCCGCGTAGTCGACGTACTCGCCGGGCGAGCCCAGGCGACTGGCGACCGAGGACACCAGCACGACCGAGCCGCCCGAGCCGCCGTGGCGGGTGGACATCCGCCGCACGGCCTCCCGGCAGCACAGGACGGCGCCGAGCACGTTCACGGCCAGCATGCGCTGCACCCGCTCCGCGGTGAGCTCGTCGACCCGCGCCCGCCGGCCCACGATGCCGGCGTTGGCCACCAGCCCGGTCACCGGACCCAGGCGGTCCGCGGCGGTGAACGCGGCCAGGACGTCGTCCTCGACCGAGACGTCGGCGCGCACCGCGACGGCGGTCCCGCCGTCGTCCTCGATCCCGGTCACCACGTCGGCGGCCGCGGCCGCGTCGCCCCGGTAGGTCAGGGCGACCGACCACCCGGCCGCCGCCGCGGCACGCGCGGTCGCCGCGCCGATGCCGCGGCTCCCGCCGGTCACGAGCACGACACCGGGAGGCACGGTCGGACCGTAGCGCCGAGCGGGTGCGCGGCGCACCGCGCCGTGCTGGGGTGGAGGTCGTGCCCGTCGAGCAGCCCCCGTGGTGGACCCGCGCCGTCGTCTACCAGGTCTACCCCCGGTCGTTCCAGGACTCCGACGGCGACGGGATCGGTGACCTCGGCGGGATCCTGCGGCGGATCGACCACCTGGCCGACCTCGGCGTGGACGTCGTCTGGCTCTCACCGGTCTACCCCTCGCCGCAGGCCGACAACGGCTACGACATCAGCGACTACACCGACATCGACCCGCTGTTCGGCTCGCTGGCGCAGCTCGACGAGCTGGTCGCCGCCCTGCACGACAGCGGGGTGAAGCTGGTCATGGACCTGGTGGTGAACCACACCAGTGACGAGCACCCGTGGTTCCGGGAGTCGCGGTCGTCGACGGACTCCCCCAAGCGGGACTGGTACTGGTGGCGGCCGCCGCGCGAGGGGATGGAGGCCGGCCGGCCGGGCGCCGAGCCGACCAACTGGCACTCGTTCTTCTCCGGGCCCACCTGGGAGCTCGACGAGACCACCGGCGAGTACTACCTGCACCTGTTCGACCGCCGGCAGCCGGACCTGAACTGGGAGAACCCCGAGGTCCGGCAGGCGGTGTACGCGATGATGCGGTGGTGGCTCGACCGCGGGGTCGACGGCTTCCGCATGGACGTCATCAACATGATCAGCAAGGACGTCGCCCCGGACGGCTCGCTGCACGACGGGCCCCCGCTGCCCGGGCTGCCCTACGGCGACGGATCGGCGTCCTTCCTGTGCGGGCCGCGGATCCACGAGTTCCTGCAGGAGATGCACCGCGACGTGTTCGACGGCCGCCGGGAGTCGCTGCTGCTCGTCGGCGAGATGCCCGGCGTGACGGTGGAGCAGGCGCGGCTGTTCACCGACCCGGCGCGGGCCGAGGTGGACATGGTGTTCCAGTTCGAGCACGTGGGGCTGGACTTCGACGAGTCCAAGTGGCGGCCGCGGCCGCTGCGGATGCGCGACCTCAAGGCCTCGTTCGGCCGCTGGCAGGCGGGGCTGGCCGACGTCGGCTGGAACTCGCTCTACTGGGACAACCACGACCAGCCGCGGGCGGTCTCCCGCTTCGGCGACGACTCGCCGCGGTTCCGGCGGGACTCGGCGACCTGCCTGGCCACCCTGCTGCACCTGCACCGCGGGACGCCCTACGTCTACCAGGGCGAGGAGCTGGGGATGGCCAACGCCCCGTTCGACAGCATCGACGACTTCCGGGACGTCGAGTCGCTCAACCACTTCGCGCAGGCGGTCGCGCACGGCGAGGACCCCGAGCAGGTGCTGGCCGCGCTGCGCCGGATGAGCCGGGACAACGCCCGGACGCCGGTGCAGTGGGACGCCTCCCCGAACGCCGGCTTCACCACCGGGACGCCGTGGATCCCGGTCAACCCCGACCACGTCGAGTGGAACGCGGAGGCCCAGCGCGCCGACCCGACCTCGGTGCTCGCCCACCACCGGCGGCTGATCGCGCTGCGGCACGCCGACCCGGTGGTGGCGCTCGGCGACTTCACCATGCTGCTGCCCGAGCACGACGAGCTGTACGCGTTCACCCGCAGCCTGGACGGCGCGACGCTGCTGGTCGCCTGCAACCTCGGCGCCTCGACCCACTCGCTGGGCGAGCTGCTGCCCGAGGCGGTCGGCGCCGAGCCGGTGCTGGGCAACCTGGGCGAGGGGGATCCCGGCGTCCTGCGGCCGTGGGAGGCGCGGGTGCTGCGGGTGCGCTGAGCCGAGCGCCGGGGACGGCGCGGCACTCTCCCCCGTGACGCTCAGGCGGTGAGTGCACCTGCACCCACCGCCTGAGCGCCCGGAGGGACAGGTGCGGTCGCCGGCGTCCTCGCCGGGTCAGGAGAGCAGCAGGTCCAGCGCCGCCGCCGCGGTCCAGGACTGGGCGGGGCTGCCGAGCGGCTCCCCGGTGAACGGCTCGTGGTACTCGGCGAACGAGCCCTCGGCCAGCTCGTCCAGCAGCGCCCGGCGCAGGGGCGCGGCCACGTCCGCCCGGCCGCGCCGTTCCAGCATCCACACGACGAACCAGTCGACCACCGGCCAGGTGGGGCCGCGCCAGTACGCGCGGGGCCGGAAGTCCGGCGACGCCGGGCTGGTGCTCGGCAGGACCGCGTGCCGCAGCCCGGGGTGCCCGGTCCAGCGCTCGGACCGCAGCAGCGCCACCATGGCCTGCTCCGCCGCCGGGTCCAGGCCGCCGCAGAGCAGCGGCGCGAACCCGGCCACCGTCTCCGCACGCAGCGGCGCGCCGGTCCGCAGGTCGGTGTCCAGGGCCAGCCCGAGCCCGGGGTCGACGCTGCCCGCCACGCCGGCCCGGAAGCGCTCGGCGTGCTCCTCGAGCTCGGCGACCTCCCCGGCCCCCAGGGAGCGGGCGATCCCGGCCAGCGCGTCACTCGCGGCGGCGAGGACGGCGGAGGCGAAGACGTCGGTGACCAGGAAACTGCCCGTCGCGCGGATGCGCGCGTCGTCGTAGCCGGCCCGCCGGAGCTCCGCGACGCCGCTGAGGTACCGGTCGTACTCCAGCCGGGTCGGGCGCTGGGCGGCGTCGCGGACGACGCGGGTGTCCCGGCGGCGGTACGGCACGAGGTCGGGGAGGACGGCGACGCGGGACCACGGCCCGTCCCACCGGGGGGAGTTGTCCATCCCGCTCTCCCAGCCGTGGTGGATGGTCAGCAGCCCGGTGCGCAGGGGGTCCCGTTCGCGGACGAGGTAGCGGTGCCAGGCCAGCACCCGGCGGTAGGCGCGGGGCAGCCAGGCCCGGACGCGTGCGGCCGCCGCGGGGCCCCGGCGGCCGGCGAGGGCCACGATGCGCTCGACGGCCAGGGCGTGCACCGGGGGCTGGCAGATGCCGCTGGTCCGCGGGGCGACCGGCGCGTCGTCGGTGACCTCGGCGCACCCCCAGCGGTCCGGCCCCGGGAAGTAGGCGGTCTCGCCGGGGTCGAAGACGATGTGCGGCAGCATGCCGGTGCGCCACTGCCCGCGGAACAGGTGGTCCAGCTCGGCGCAGGCCCGCCGCGGGTCGAGGTGGGCGAGGCCGACCGAGACGAACGCGGCGTCCCAGCTCCACTGGTGCGGGTAGAGGGCCGGGGCCGCCCGCGTCATCGTCCCCACGCCGTTCGCCCGCAGGACCGCCGCCGCGCCGGCCAGGAGCCCGGCGTCCCCCTGGACCGGCAGGTGACCGACGGCGCTCATGCCGCCGCCCGCAGTGCCGACCGCAGCATCGCCGTCGCCCGGGGCAGCACCCGGGCCGGGTCCCCGGACAGCCGGCACTCGAAGGCCAGGTGGCCGCCGTAGCCGATGGCCTCCAGGCACCGCAGCAGCGCCGCCCAGTCCAGGTGGCCGGCGCCGGGCTCGAGGCGGTTGCTGTCGGAGAGCTGCACGTGGCCGAGGCAGTCGGCGGTCGCGCGCAGCGCCGCCGGCGGGTCGGCCTCCTCGATGTTCATGTGGTACGTGTCCGCGCAGACCTGCACGCCGGCCAGCCCCGTCGTCCGGGCCAGCTCCGCCGCCTGCGCGAGGGTGTTGACCATGTGGTCCTCGTAGCGGTTGAGCGGCTCGAGCAGCAGCCGGACGCCCTCCCGGGCGGCGACCTCACCCAGCCGGCCCAGCGCGTCGAGCAGCACCTCGCGGTCGGCCTCGGCCGAGCGGGGTGGGGTGAACGGGGGCAGCCGCCGGGAGAACATGCCCCACGACGCCGGCGTGACCACACCCACCCCGCCGAGCGCACCGATGACGGCGAGCTGGGTGGCCATGTTGGCCACCGCGTCGGCCCGGCGCTCCGGGTCGAAGTCGCCGATGAAGTGGTCCATGTCCACGCAGACCGTGGGCATCTGGACGCCGTCGCGCCGGGCGGCCCGCAGCTCCGGCAGCCGCCTGCGGAGCGCGTGCCCGCCGGCGCCGCGCAGCTCGATCGCGTCGAAGCCCCAGGCGAGCGCGGCCTCCCACTTGGCCTGCAGCGTGTCGCCGGGGAGCAGCTGCTCCTGGACGGCCAGTCTCACGCGGCACCCCCCGCCACGTCGGGTTCGGCAGGTATGGCACCACTTTATTCGCGATCCGCGGCGCTTAATGCGTGCCGCGTCGGCATAACCGAGTTGTGACCCGCGCCGCGTTTCGAGCCGCTACTGTCCGGAGTCCGGCAGTGTCGCCGGCGACTCCGAGGAGAGCTGATGAGCGCGAGGAAGCGGCGGGTTCAGGTCTCGGCGGCGGCGGCCGGGGTGACCGTCCTCCTCGCTGCCTGCGGTTCCGGGGACGGTGGCGGTGGCGGTGAGGGCGGCGGCGACGAGGGCGGCCCGCTCACCGTGTGGACCCTGGAGAACCTCCCCGACCGCCTCGCCGCCCAGCAGGAGATCGCTGCCGCCTTCACCGAGAGCAGCGGCATCGAGGTCGAGCTCGTCGGCATCGACGAGGACCAGTTCAACCAGCTGCTCACCTCCTCGGCCGCCGCCGGGGAGCTGCCCGACGTCGTCGGCGCGCTGCCGCTGGCCGGCGTCCAGGCGCTCGCGACGAACGAGCTGCTGGCCCCCGACGTGGCCGCCGACGTGGTGGAGGGCCTGGGCGCCGACACCTTCTCCGAGCAGGCCCTCGAGCTGACCCGGGACGGGGACACGCAGCTCGCCGTCCCGAGCGACGGCTGGGCGCAGCTGCTCGTGTACCGCAAGGACCTCTTCGACGCCGCGGGCCTGGCCGCGCCGGAGACCTACGAGGCCATCCTGGCCGCGGCGCAGGCCCTCGACAGCCCGGAGATGGCCGGCTTCACCGGCGCCACCGCGCCGAACGACGCCTTCACCCAGCAGACCTTCGAGCACCTCGCCCTCGGCAACGGCTGCCAGCTGGTGGACGACGGGGGTGAGGTCACCCTCGACAGCGACCAGTGCGTCGCCGCGTTCGAGTTCTACGACCGCCTGATCAGCGACTACTCGGTGTCGGGCACCCAGGACGTCGACACCACCCGCGCGGCGTACTTCGCGGGACAGGCGGCGATGGTGGTCTGGTCCTCGTTCATCCTGGACGAGATGGCCGGCCTGCGGGCCGACGCGCTGCCCACCTGCCCCGAGTGCTCCGCCGACCCCGCCTTCCTCGCGAAGAACAGCGGCGTGGTGACCGCCATCGCCGGCCCGGACGGGGACGAGGGGGCGCAGTTCGGCGAGGTCGTCTCCTGGGCCGTGACCGCGGACGCGCAGACCGACGCGGCCACGCAGTTCGTCACCTACATGCTCGAGGACGGCTACGAGCAGTGGATCGGCTTCTCGCCCGAGGGGAAGGTGCCGACCCGGCAGGGCACCGCCGACGAGCCGACCCGCTTCATCGACGCCTGGGCCACCCTGCCTGCGGGCGTGGACACGAAGGCACCGCTGTTGGACTTCTACTCGGCCGAGGTGCTCGACGCCCTGCGGAACGCCCCGGACACCATCTCCCCGTGGGGCATCCCCCAGGGACAGGGCGCCCTCGTCGGGGCCTCCCTCGGTGAGCTGCCCGTGCCCCAGGCGATCAGCGCGATGACCGGCGGCGAGCTGGACCCGCAGCAGGCGGCGCAGCAGGCGGCCGACGCGCTCCGCGAGATCGCCTCGTCGCTGGAGTGACCGGGGGCCCGGCCGTGTCCACACGTCGTCGACCGCGCCCCGGCGAGCCCGGAGCACGCGGACGCGGGACCCTGCAGGCGCGCGAGGCCCGGACCGGGCTGGCGCTGATCTCGCCGACCGTGGTCCTCGTCCTGGTGCTCGTGGTGCTGCCGATCCTGTGGACGGTGGTGCTGGCCTTCCAGGACCTGCGGCTGATCCGGCTGCGCACCGCCGGGCTGTTCGGGGACTACACGTTCGAGAACTTCGTCGACGTCTTCAGCTCCCCCGGGTTCTGGCAGGCCCTGCTCACGACGCTGGTCTACGCCGGCTTCGGCACCGCGTCGGCCGTCGGGCTGGGCCTCGTCGCGGCGCTCGCCCTCCGGCGTCCCTTCCGGGGACGCGGCTTCGTCCGGGCGTCGCTGCTGCTGCCCTACGTGGCACCGGTCGTCGCTGCCACGTTCGTGTGGGGCGTCATGCTCAACCCGCAGTTCGGCATCGTGAACGAGATCGGCACGGGGCTGCTCGGCTGGGACGAGCCGATCGCCTTCCTCTCCGAGCGCCCGACCGCGCTCATCACGGTCATCGTCTTCGAGATGTGGCGGTCGTTCCCGTTCGCCTTCCTGTTCCTCACCGCCCGGCTGCAGGCCGCGCCGGCCACGCTGGAGGAGGCCGCGCGGGTCGACGGCGCGACCCCGACCCAGGTGTTCCGCCACATCGTCTGGCCGCAGCTGCTCCCGACGATCGCGGTGCTGGCGCTGCTGCGCTTCATCTGGACGTTCAACAACTTCGACGACATCTACCTGCTGACCGGCGGAGGAGCCGGCACCGAGGTGATCAGCGTGCGGGTGTTCGACTACCTGGTCAGCCGCGGGGACATCGGCGCGGCGTCGGCGCAGGCGCTGGTCCTCGCCACGGTGCTGATCGTCCTGGTCACCGTGTACTACCGGTTCGCCGCGAAGGACGAGGTGGCCTGATGACCCGCATGGTGACGGCGCCGGCGGACACGACGGCCGCACCCGACGCCCGTCCGTACCGGGCCCCCGCGGGGCGGGGCTGGTCGCGCAGCACGGTCGAGACCCGGGTGCTCGGCGTCCTGCGCTGGGTCGTGATCGTGGGGCTGGCGCTGTTCACGCTGTTCCCCTTCTACTACATGGTGCTGCTCTCCGTCCGCGACCTGAGCTCGCTGCTCCAGGACCCGGCCCGCCTGTGGCCGCTGCTCTCGGAGCTCACGGTCGGCACCTACCGCGACGTGCTCACCCCGACCGCGTCCGGCGGGCAGGGGTTCGTGCGGTTCATGGCCAACAGCGCCCTGATCGCGCTGGGCACGGTCGCGGTGACGCTCGTCTTCGCCGTCCTGGGCTCGTACGCCATCGCCCGGCTGCGCTTCCCGGGCCGACGCAAGGTCAGCGTGCTGTTCCTCGCCGTCTACCTGTTCCCCAGCATCCTGCTCGCCGTCCCGCTGTTCGTGTTCTTCACCCGCCTCGGCCTCCGCGGCGCCCTGGGCCCGCTCGTGCTGGTGTACGTGTCGCAGACGATCGCGGTCGCGATCTACACGCTCCGGAACTACTTCCAGACCGTGCCGGCCAGCATCGAGGAGGCCGCCGCCGTGGACGGCGCCAACCGGTTCACGATCATGCGCCGGATCACCCTGCCGCTGGCGATGCCGGCGATCCTGTCCAACGGGCTGTTCGTCTTCATGATCGCCTGGAACGAGTTCCTCTTCGCCCTGCTGTTCCTGGTGGAGGACCGGTCGCGGTGGACGGTGTCCCTGGGGCTGTCCCAGCTCGCGGGCAGCATCGAGATCCCCACGACCGTGCTCATGGCCGGATCGGTGATACTGACGCTGCCGATCGTCGTACTGTTCTTCGCCACCGAGAGGCTTCTCACCGGCGGCCTGACCGCCGGCGCCGAGAAGGGGTGAGGACCTGGGTGAGCGCGCCGGGCAGCTGCTCGAACTGATCCGCCGGGGCCGGGCCCGCACGCGCGGGGACCTGATCGAGCTGACCGGGCTGTCCCGCTCGACCGTCGCCGCCCGCGTCGACCTCCTGGTCGACGCCGGGTACCTGCGCGAGTCGGGCCGGGAGGCCTCGGTCCGCGGCCGGCCGTCGCAGGTGCTCGGCCTCGACGGGTCCCGCGGGGTGGTGCTGGCCGCCGACCTCGGCGCCGCGCACGCCTCCCTCGCGCTGTGCGACCTCTCCGGGCGTCCGCTGGCCGAGGCGGTCCACGAGGTCCGGCTGGCCGACGGCCCCGAGCCGGTCCTCCGGTGGGTCGAGCAGCGCTGGCGGGAGGTGCTGGACGCCTGCGGGGTCACCGCCGACCGGGTCCTCGGCCTCGGGGTCAGCGTGCCGGGCCCGGTGGACGTCGCGACCGGACGGGTCGTGCACCACACCCCCGTCCTGCCGGGCTGGCACGACCACCCGCTGCGCGACCTGCTGGAGCAGCGGTTCGGTGTCGTCTGCGTGGTCGACAACGACGCCAACGCCATGGCCCTGGGCGAGCACCACACCGCGTGGCCGGACTCCTCGCCGCTGCTGTTCGTGAAGGTCGCGACGGGCATCGGCGCGGGCGTGGTGGTCGACGGCCGGTTGCTGCGGGGCGCAGACGGCGCCGAGGGCGACATCGGGCACGTCCGGATCACCAGCGCCGAGGACGGCCCGCTCTGCGTCTGCGGTGCGCGGGGCTGCCTGGCCGCGTCGGCGAGCGGGCGGGCGCTGGCCCGGGCACTCCGGGAGCAGGGGGAGGACGTCCCGGACAGCCGGTCGGTCGTCGAGCTGGCGTCGACCGGCCACGCCGAGGCCACCCGGCTGGTCCGGGAGGCGGGGCTGGTGATCGGCGACGTCCTGGCGACCGCGGTGAGCCTGCTCAACCCGCGCGTGCTGGCCCTGGGCGGCGACCTGGCGCTGCTGCAGGACCACTTCGTCGCGGCCGTCTGCGAGCGGCTGTACCAGCGCACGCAGCCGCAGGCCGCCCGGGGCCTGCGCGTGGTGGCCAGCAGCCTCGGTGACCGGGCGGGCGTGGTCGGCGCGGCCCGGCTGGCGCTCGAGGAGGTCCTCTCCGCGGAGGCCGTGGACCGCGCCCTCGCGGGCCGCCAGCAGGCGGCCGGCCGGCCGGTTCCCTAGCCCTGCGCCGCTATCCGTTCCAGTCCACGAGCTGGACGACCACGCCGTTGGGGTCGCGGACCTGGAAGGCGCGCTCGCCCCACTCCTCGACGGTGAGCGGCATGGTGATCGCCACGCCCTCGTCCTGCAGCCGGCGCAGCTCGCCCTCGAGGTCCTCGACGACGAAGGCGAGGATCATCCCGGCGGCGGGCACGTCGCGCTGGTCGGCCGGCAGCGTGGGCAGGCCGCGACGCAGGAAGGCGACGTGGACGCCGGCGTCCTCGCGGGTCAGCGAGGCGAAACCGTCGGCGGCCATCTCCTCCCGGAACCCGAAGTGGCGGCTGAGGAAGGCGCTGCTGGCCGGGACGTCATCGACGTTCAGCGAGACGGCGGTGGCGGTGATGCGCACGGAGGCCTCCTGGAAGTGATTCGGACTCCGTACACTGTACGCTGATTGCGTGGGGAGGATGCCGACGTGCCGACCGACCGGAGCAGCGCGGGCGACGCCGCCCGCACCCTGACCCTGCTGTGGCGGCAGCCGCCCGCGGGCCCTCGACGCGGACCGGCGCGCGCCCTGGACCTCGACGCGGTGCTGGCCGCGGCCGTCGGCCTGGCCGACCGGGACGGCCTGGAGGCGGTGGCCATGCGGGCGGTGGCGCAGACGCTCGGGGTCGCGCCGATGACGCTCTACACCTACGTGCCGGCCCGCGCCGAGCTGCTGGACCTCATGCTGGACGCCGTCCACGCCGGGATGGCGCGCCGCGACACCGCCGGCCGGCCGTGGCGGGACCGGGTCGCCGCCGTCGCGGAGGAGAACCGGGCGCTGTTCGCCGCCCACCCCTGGGCCGCCGCGGTGTCCACGCTGCGCCCGCCCCTCGGGCCGGGCTCGATCGCCAAGTACGAGCACGAGCTGGCCGCCTTCGACGACCTGGGGCTGGACGACGTCGTGCGCGACGACTGCCTCACCCACCTGCTGTCGTTCGTGCAGGCCAACGCCCGGGCGGCCGCGGAGGCGCAGGCCGCCCGGCGGCAGAGCGGGGTGGACGACGCGCAGTGGTGGGCGGCGGCCGGGCCGCTGCTGGCCCGGGTGCTGGACCCGGCGCGGTATCCGCGCGCGGTCCGGGTGGGGACGGCGGCCGGCGCCGCGCACGGCAGCGCGCACGGCAGCGCGCACGACCCCGCCCACGCCTACCGCTTCGGCCTGGAGCGGACCCTCGACGGGCTGGCCGTGCTGGTGGAGGGGCGCGGTTGACCCGGGCTCAGGCCGGCGCGCCCACCGGCTCGGCGGCCGGCCGCCGGTCCAGCGGGTGGGCGAGCTCGTCGACCGGCATCCGGGCGGCCAGGACGGCGCCCACCGCCAGCACCAGCGGCACGCAGCCGGCGACGAGGAAGGTCGCGGTCAGGCCGATCCACTCGCTGACCGGGCCGGCCATCGCCATCGACAGCGGCAGGAACGCGCCGGAGACGAGGAAGTCCAGGCTGGAGACCCGCCCGAGCAGCGCCGGGGGCACCCGCCGCTGCAGCAGCGTGCCCCAGATGACCATGCCGCTCTGGAAGGTCGCGCCGGTGACCAGGCCGGCGGCGACCATCACCTCCAGCCGCGTGGTCAGGCCGAAGACGGCGATCGGCAGGCAGCCCAGGCCCCACAGCAGGACCATCACCGTGAGGTAGCGGCGCGGTAGCGGGCGCGAGGAGACGACCAGGGAGCCCAGCGCACCGCCGACGCCGAAGGCGGTGAGCACCAGCGCGTGGCCCATCGGCCCGCCGTCGGCCCGGTCACGGATGGCGAAGGGCGCCAGCACCTCGAAGGGGCCGAGCATGACCAGCAGCATCAGCGAGGCGAACACCAGCGTGGCCAGCAGCCAGGGCGTGCGGACCATGTAGGCGAAGCCCTCGCGCAGGTCGGTGGCCATCGACCGCAGGGGGTGCACCGGGACGGCGGCCGGCTCGCGGCGGACCGGGGTGACCGGCAGGGCCGCCATGCACAGCGCCGCGCCGGCGGCGGCCGCGGCGGTGACCAGCAGCGCGACGCCCGGTGAGACCGCCGCGACCAGCAGCCCGGCCGCGGTGGGGCCGGCCACCTGGTGCAGCACCGGCCGCATCGTCCCCTCGAGGCCGTTGGCCGCCAGCAGCTCGTCCTCTGGCAGCAGCGCCGGGACCAGCGCGGAGTAGGCCGGGTAGTACAGCCCCATCCCGACGCCGCCGAGCAGCCCGACGCCGGCGAGCAGCCAGAGCGGCAGCGCGCCGGCCATCGAGAGCGCCGCGACGCCGGTGACCGGGACCGCCTGCAGCAGTGCCACCGCCAGCAGGATGTGCCGCTGCGGCACCCGGTCGGCGAGCACCCCGCCGAGCAGGGCGACGGCGAGCATGCCGCCGGCGGTCAGCCCGCTGACCAGGGACACCTCCGCTGGGCCGCCGCCGAGGGCGACGACCTGCCAGATGACCGCGACCGCCCAGGACCCGTTGGCCAGCAGCGACAGGCCGAGCGAGACGGCGAGCAGCCGGTAGGGGCGGTGCCGCAGCGGCTGCAGCGCCCTCGGCAGGCCGGCCATGGTGCTCTCCCCGTCGTCCGTACCGCCCGGAGGTGCCCGTGGGCGGCACGGACCATGGTGCCGGTCGGCGTCCGGCCGCCGCGCGCGATTTCTCGGACGGCGTTACCCGAGGGGGGACCTGGGCAGGATGCGGTCGCTGATGATGCGCTTCTGGATCTCGCTGGTGCCCTCGAAGATCGTGGTCAGGCGGGCGTCGCGCCAGTGCCGCTCGACCTGCCGCTCGGTGGTGTAGCCGTTGCCGCCGTGCAGCTGCATGGCCTGGTTGGTGACCCGCACCGACATCTCGGTGGCCTCCAGCTTCACCATCGCCGCCTCCCGCTCGCAGGGGACGCCGAGGTCGAGCAGGTGGGCGACCTGCCGGTAGAAGGCGCGGGCCTGCTCGACCTGCGCGGCCATCTCGGCGACGGCGAAGCGCAGCGCCTGGAAGTCGCCGATCGGGTGGCCGAACTGCTCGCGCTCCTGCAGGTAGAGGACGGAGTCCTCCAGCGCGGCGCGGGCCAGCCCGACGGCGCGGGCGGCTGTGTGCACCCGGGCGGTGTTGAGGAACAGCTGCGCCTGGGCGAACCCGGCCCGCTCGGCCCCGGCCCCGGTCCCGTCGCTGGCGGCCGCCTCGTCGATGACGTTCCCCCGCGGGATGCGGACGCCGTCGAAGCTGAGGTCCCAGGTCAGGAAGCCGTGGTAGCCGATCTTGTCGATCGGGGAGCCGGTCAGGCCCGCGGGGAACGCGCCGCGCTCCTTCTCCAGCAGCAGGTTCAGCAGGCCCGCCGAGCGGCGCTCCCCCGGCTCGGGGTCGCGCTCGCGCGCCAGCACCTGGATGAAGTCGGCGGCCTCGGCGTTGCCGCACCAGCGCTTGCGGCCGGTGACCACCCACTCGTCGCCGTCGAGCACGGCGCGGGTGGACACCCCGGCGAGGTCGGACCCGGCGTCGGGCTCGGACAGCGCGATGGCGCCGATCCACTCCCCGCGGGCGCTGCGGGCCAGCAGTTCGTGGCGGCGGTCGGCGTCGGCCAGCGACGTCCCGAGGCCCTGCGAGCGGGCCAGGATGCTGGCGGTCGACATCCAGGCGCGGGCCAGCTCCTCGCTGACCATGCAGTACTCGAAGACGCCCAGGCCCAGCCCGCCGTGCTCGGCCGGGACGGTGATGCCGAAGTACCCGAGCTCGGCCAGCCGGGCCAGCAGCGACGCCGGGATGAGGCCCTTCTGCGGGTCGAGCTCGTTGGCGACCGGCAGCACCTCGTCCATGGCGAAGCGGCGGGCCTGCAGTTGCAGCGCCTCCCGCTCGGGCGTGTGCCACGGCGGCAGCAGGGCCGGCGGCTGGGGCTCGAGCAGCTCGGTGGGGTGGTCCTGGGGCGACGTCATCGTCGTGGGGCCTCTCCTCGGCGGCGGGTGACCACGGTCCACCCTCCGGGCAGCCCCCGGGCGCCGCACGGGACACCGCCGCAGGAGTTACCGATGGCACAGCAGCTCCCCCGTCGCACCCCCGGGCAGCAGGCGTCACGGGCACGCGGGCAGGGGCCCCGCCGGCGGCCGCGCCCGGGCGCCGGCGGGGCCGCCGGGTGTGCCGGGGGACGACCGTCCGGGCAGCCGGACGCCGCCCCTCCGTGTCGCCGGACCTACTGCTTGGCCGCCCAGACCGAGGCCCCGTGCCAGTCGATGGCCACCACGGGCTCGTCCCCCACGACCCAGGCGTCGTGTCCTGGCGGCAGGCTCGTGACGTCACCGGGACCCGAGTCGAGCTCTGTCCCGTCCGCCATCACGACGTGGATCCGGCCGGAGACCTGGTACTGCTGGTGCGGTGCCTGGCACAGGTCGGTCCCGGCCACCGGCTTCACGTGCTCGGACCACCGCCAGCCGGGCTGGACCGTGATCCTGCCGACCTGGGCGCCGCCGGCCAGGTTGAGCAGCTCCAGCCGCCAGTTGTCCCCTTCCCGGACCTCGTCGGGTCGGTCGAACGACATGTGCTCCACGGGCTGCGTCTGCGTCACTGGACTCCCCTCCCCGATCGAACTGCTGCGGACGAGTCCAGTTCTCCTCGCTCGTCGCAGACGGGTCAACCCCCGTTGACGGGCACGCGACAGGCCCACCGGCTCGGCGATCGGGCCACGTACGTCGCCCTCCGAGCGGCGGGCCGGTCACGTCAGCGGACGCCGCGCTCCTGTGCCAGGGCGACGTAGTGCTCGACGGCGGCCGGGTCGTCGACCGCGCCGGCGTTCAGCGCCTTGGCCGGGTCGACGCCCTGGAACAGCCGCTTGAGCGGGACCTCCAGCCGCTTGCCGGTGCGGGTGTGCGGCACCGCGGGGACGACGAGCACCTCGTCGGGCACGTGGCGCGGGCTGGCCTGGGAGCGGATGGCGGCCTTGATGCGGGCCACCAGGTCCTCGCTCAGCTCCTCGCCGTCGGCGAGCTTGACGAACAGCGGCATCCAGTAGCCGCCGTCGCGCTGCTCGACCCCGAGGACGACGCAGTCGACGACCTCCGGGATCGACTCGACGGCGGCGTAGATGTCCGCCGTCCCCATGCGGACGCCGCCGCGGTTCAGGGTGGAGTCCGAGCGGCCGGTGATGATGCAGGTGCCCCGCTCGGTGACCTCCATCCAGTCGCCGTGCCGCCAGACGCCGGGCCACGGCTCGAAGTAGGCCTCGCGGTACCGGGACCCGTCGGGGTCGTTCCAGAAGCACAGCGGCATGGTGGGCATCGGCTCGGTGATGACGAGCTCGCCGAGCTGTTCGGTCACCGTCCGGCCGTCCTCGTCCCACGACGCCGCGGCGACGCCGAGCATCGGCCGCTGCAGCTCCCCCGCCGTCACCGGCAGCAGCGGCGAGCTGCCGATGAACCCGGTCGCGACGTCGGTCCCACCCGACAGCGAGCCGAGCAGCACGTCGTCCCCCACCGCCTCGTAGACCCAGTGGTAGGCCGAGGCCGGCAGCGGCGAGCCCGTCGACCCGACGGCGCGCAGGGCCGACAGGTCGTGGGTCTCCCCCGGCCGGATCCCCGCCTTCTCGCAGGCGGTCAGGTAGCCGGCGCTGGTGCCGAGGTAGGTGATGCCCGTGCGGGCGGCCAGCGCGAACTGGGCGTCGATCGACGGGTACGCCGGGGCGCCGTCGTAGACGACGACGGTGGCGCCGACCAGCAGCGCCGACGTCGAGATGTTCCACATGATCCAGGCGGTGGACGCGTACCAGAAGAACCGGTCACCGGGGCCGACGTCGAGGTGCAGCCCGAGCTGCTTGTGCTGCTCGAGGACGACGCCGCCGTGGCCGTGCACGATCCCCTTGGGCAGCCCGGTGGTGCCCGACGAGTAGACGATCCACAGCGGGTGGTCGAAGGGGAGCGGCTCGAAGACCGGCTCCTGGCCGTCGGCGACCGCGTCGGCCCAGGGCAGGGCGCCGTCGGGCACCTCGCCGGGGTGCAGCCGGGGGACGGCGATCGTCGTCCGGACGCTGGGCAGCGCCGCCCGGAGCTCGGCGACGACGTCGCGCCGGTCGTACTCCTTGCCGTTGAAGCGGTAGCCGTCGACGGCGACCAGCACGGTGGGCCCGATCTGGGCGAAGCGGTCGAGCACGCTGCGGGTGCCGAAGTCCGGCGCGCAGGAGGACCACACCGCGCCCACCGCCGCCGCACCCAGGAAGGCCACGACCGCCTCGGGGACGTTGGGCAGGTAGCCGGCCACCCGGTCCCCGCGCTGCACGCCGAGCCGGCGCAGCGTGGCCGCGAAGGCCCCGACCTGCGCGCGCAGCTCCGCCCAGCCGGTCTCGACCGGCTCGGTGTCCTCGGCGACGGCGATCAGCGCCGGGCTGCCCGCGTCGACGGCGCCGTCCCGGGGGTGCCGCAGCGCCTGCTCGGCGTAGTTGACCGTCGTCCCGGGGAACCACTCGGCGCCGGGCATCGCGCGGCGGGCGAGCACCCGGTCGTCGGGGACGCCGGGCAGCACGCCGGACCAGTCGGCGACCTCGGCCCAGAACTGGTCGAGGTGCTCGACCGACCACCGCCAGATCGCGTCGTAGTCCGGGGGGTCGCCGAGGTCGACGCCGCGGCGCCGGGCCACCCGGTCGGCGAACCGCGCGAGGCGGGTGGCCCGGATCGACTCGGGCGTGGGGCGCCAGAGGACAGCGGGCCCGGCAGACGTGTCGGCACTCACAGCGCCACCCTGCCACCCCCGCTGCAGCTCCGGCGGACCCGGGAGCCGGGGAGCGCGGACCGCCGTTCGGCAGCAGGATGGGGACCCATGAGCGAGCCGCAGGGCGAGATCGAGCGCAACGTGCTCGGCGGGCCGCTGCAGCCGTGCGGCACCGAGCCGCTCACCGGCTTCTACCGCACCGGCACCTGCAGCAGCGGCCCGGAGGACCTGGGCAGCCACACCGTGTGCGCCGTCGTGTCCGCGGAGTTCCTGGAGCTGCAGCGCGCCCTGGGCAACGACCTGACCACCCCGCGGCCGGAGTACGGCTTCCCGGGCCTGCGCCCCGGCGACCGCTGGTGCGTGGTGGCCGCGCGGTGGATGCAGGCCTACCAGGCCGGCGCCGCCGCGGGGGTCGTCCTGGCGGCCACGAACGCCCGCGCGCTCGAGGTCGTGCCGCTCGAGGCCCTGCGCCAGCACGCGGTCGACGTCCCCGACGACCTGAGCGACCTGGACTGAAAGAGGATCCCCGTGCCCCCCACCGACCTGCTGGACACCCCGGTGACCACGCTCCAGGGCGAGGCCACCACGCTCCGCGGGCTGGCCGGCGGCGGCGCGGCGCTCGTGGTGAACGTCGCCAGCCGCTGCGGCCTCACCCCGCAGTACACCCAGCTCGAGACGCTGCAGCAGGAGTTCGGCGCCAAGGGGCTCACCGTCGTCGGCGTCCCGTGCAACCAGTTCGCCGGTCAGGAGCCGGGCACCGCCGAGGAGATCGCGGGCTTCTGCTCGACCACCTACGGCGTGACCTTCCCGATGACCGAGAAGCTCGAGGTCAACGGACCGGGCGCGCACCCGCTGTTCCAGTGCCTCACCGGGGCGCCGGACGCGTCGGGTGAGGCGGGCGAGGTCCGGTGGAACTTCGAGAAGTGGCTGGTGGACCGCGACGGCGAGGTCGTCGCCCGGTTCCGGCCCACGACCCAGCCGGACGCCCCCGAGGTCCGGCACGCGATCGAGGAGGTCCTGGGCCGATGAGCGACGCCGACCTGCACTTCTGGTTCGACCCGGTCTGCCCGTTCGCCTGGATGACCAGCAGGTGGGTGCGCATGGTCGCCGAGCAGCGCGAGTACCGCGTCGAGTGGCGGCTGATCTCGCTGCGGCTGCTCAACCGGAAGGTGGACTACGACGCCCAGTTCCCGCCCGAGTACGAGGCCGGCCACACCGCCGGGCTGCACCTGCTCAGGGTCGCCGCCCGCGCCCGGGCCGAGCACGGCCCGCAGGCGCTCGACCCGCTCTACGCCACGCTGGGCCGGCACGTCTTCGAGGACCCCGCCGGCCAGCCGCCGCCCGAGCGCGCCACCGGCCGGGCGTTCCTCGAGCAGGTCCTCACCGAGGCCGGGCTGCCGCTCGACCTGGCGGCCGCCGTCGACGACCCGTCGTGGGACGCGGAGATCCAGGACGAGACCGACGCTGCCCTGCGGCTCACCGGCAGGGACGTCGGGACGCCGATCCTGCAGTTCCGCCCGCCGGGTGGTGCCGCGTTCTTCGGCCCGGTTATCAGCCGGCTGCCCACCCCCGAGGACGCCGTCGCGCTGTGGGACCACGTGATCGCCCTCGCCGGCTTCCCGGGCTTCGCCGAGCTCAAGCGCAGCCTGCGGGAGCGGCCGCAGCTGCCGGCGTTCGGCGTCCGCCCGGGCGAGGCGGGGCTCGAGGAGGACTGGCACGGGGGCAGCCGCCGCCAGCACCGCTGAACCGGGCGATCGGCCGACCCCGGCGCGCGGGACTAAGGTGAGCCTGGCCTATCTCGCCGTCTGCCCCTGGAGCCGCTCGTGTCCTCGTCGACCGATGCTGCCCTGCGCCGGGCTCCGGACGCGACAGGGGCCGGCGGCGCGTTCCGGGGCGACCTGCTCGAGCGGCGCCGCAGCCGCCTGCTCGGCCTGGTCCTGCTGCTCGTCCTGGTGGTCGCCGCCGCGACGCTGAGCATCGCGGTCGGCTCCCGCAGCATCGGCCTGGGCGCCGTGTGGCAGGCGCTCACCGACCCGGGTGTCCCGACCGAGGAGACTGTGATCGTCCGCGAGCTGCGGGTGCCGCGCACCGCGCTCGGGCTGATGGTGGGGCTGGCACTCGGCATCGCCGGGGCACTGGCCCAGGGCCACACCCGCAACCCGCTGGGCGACCCCGGCCTGCTGGGCGTCACCGCCGGCGCCTCACTGGCGGTGGTGCTGGCCATCCACCTCCTCGGCGTCGGGACGCCGGCCGGCTACGTCTGGTTCGCCTTCGCCGGCGCCCTCGTGGGCACCGTGCTCGTCTTCTCGCTCGGCTCGGCCGGCCGCGGCGGCGCCACCCCGGTCACCCTCGCGCTGGCCGGCGCCGCGCTGTCGGCGCTGTTCTACGCGCTGGTCCGCGCGATCCTCGTGAGCGACACCGACAGCCTCGACGCCTTCCGTTTCTGGGTGGTCGGCGCGCTGGCCGGCCGCGGGGCCGACGTCGCCTGGCAGGTGGCCCCCTTCATCGTCGCCGGGCTGCTGCTCGCACTGCTCAACGCCCCCGCCCTCGACCTGCTCGGCCTCGGGGAGGACGTCGCCCGCGGCCTGGGCCAGCGGGTGTGGCTGGCCCGGCTGGTCGGGCTGGCCGCGGTCACCCTGCTGTGCGGCGCGGCGACGGCGGCCTGCGGTCCGATCGCCTTCGTCGGCCTGGTCGTGCCGCACGCCGTCCGCGCGTTCACCGGCCCGGCGCACCGGTGGCTGATCCCCTGCTCCGGCCTGCTCGGGGCCGCGCTGCTGCTGGTCGCCGACGTCATCGGGCGGGTCGTCGTCCGGCCCGGCGAGCTGCAGGTGGGCATCGTGCTCGCCCTCGTCGGCGCGCCGTTCTTCATCGCGCTGATCCGCCGGCGCCGGATGGCCGGCCCGTGACGCAGCTCGCGCCCCCGCCGGCCGGGACCCCCGAGCGGGTCCGCCAGCCCGGGGAGACCGTCGTCCGCGTCGGGCCGGTCTCCGGGCGGGTGCGCTGGCGGCAGGTCGGCGTGGCGCTCGGCGCCGCGGTCGCCGCCGTCCTGCTGGGCGCGGTCAGCCTGGGCCGCGGCGACTTCCCGATCGGGCTGACCGACGTGCTGCGCACCCTGGTGGGGCTCGGCGAGGGGACCGAGGAGTTCATCGTCCTGCAGCTGCGGGCGCCGCGGATCGTCATCGGTGCGCTGGTCGGGCTGGCCCTCGGCGTGGCCGGTGCCCTGTTCCAGACCTTCGCCCGCAACCCGCTGGCCTCCCCCGACGTCCTCGGCATCACCCAGGGCGCGTCGGCCGGCGCGGTCGCGGCGATCGTGCTGGGCGGGACGGCGAGTGGCTCCGGGCTGCTCGGTGGCGTCGGCATCCCCCTGGCCGCGCTGCTCGGCGCGCTGGTCAGCGGCCTGCTGCTGCTCCTGCTGGCCTGGCGGCGCGGCATCGACGGCTACCGGCTGGTGCTGGTCGGCATCGCGCTGTGGGCGGTCGCCGCGGCGCTCACCGACTGGCTGCTCACCCGCGCCGAGATCCACGACGCCGCCACCGCCTACGTCTGGATCACCGGATCCCTGAACGCCCGCACCTGGAACGAGGCAGTGCCGCTGCTGGTGGCCCTCGCCGTCCTCCTGCCCGCCGCGCTGGCCGGCAGCCGGGCGCTGGGGGTCGTCCAGTTCGGCGACGACACCGCGCGGGGCCTGGGCGTGCGCCTGGTCCCCACCCAGGCGCTGGTCGTCCTGGTCGCCGTCGCGCTCACCGCTGCCGCCGTGGCCGCGGCCGGCCCGATCGCCTACGTGGCGCTGGTGGTCCCGCAGCTCGCCGTCCGGCTCACGGGCGGCTCGCGGCCGCCCTTGCTGGCCTCCGGCCTGCTCGGCGCCGCGCTCGTCGTCGGCGCCGACCTGCTCACCCGCACCGTGCTCCCCCAGGCGCTGCCCGTCGGCGTGCTCACCGCCGCCGTCGGCGCGCCCTTCCTGCTCTGGCTCCTCGTCCGCGGAAGGCGGCGATCGACGCTGTGACCAGCACCCTCCCCCGGACCGGAACGGTCCGTCTCGCCACCGAGTCGGTCAGCCTCGCCTACGACGACCGGGTCGTCGTCCGCGACCTGGACCTGCAGCTCACCGAGGGGTCCTTCACCGCGATCGTCGGCCCCAACGGCTGCGGCAAGTCCACGCTGCTGCGGGCACTGGGCCGGCTGCTGCGCCCGGTCGGCGGCCAGGTGCTGCTGGACGGCCGGTCGATCGCGCGGACGCCGACCCGTGACGTGGCCCGCGTGCTCGGCCTGCTGCCGCAGACCCCGGTGGCCCCGGAGGGCCTCACCGTCGGCGACCTCGTCGCGCGGGGGCGGCACCCGCACCAGTCCTGGCTGCGGCAGTGGTCCCGCGACGACGAGGCCGCGGTCGCCGAGGCGCTGACCTGGACCGACATGGCCGACCTCGCCGACCGGCCGGTCGACGAGCTCTCCGGAGGGCAGCGCCAGCGGGCCTGGATCTCCATGGCGCTGGCCCAGGGCACCGACCTGCTGCTGCTCGACGAGCCCACGACCTACCTGGACCTGTCCCACCAGATCGACGTCCTCGAGCTGGTGGCGCGGCTGCACGCTGAGCGCGGCCGCACGGTCGTCGTCGTGCTGCACGACCTCAACCTGGCCGCCCGCTACGCGCAGCGGCTGGTCGCCATGGACGACGGCCGGCTCGTCACCTCCGGGCGGCCGGAGGAGGTGCTCACCGAGCTCCTGCTCGCCGACGTCTTCGACCTGGAGGCGCGGATCGTGCCCGACCCGGTGACCGGGACGCCGATGGTGGTGCCGGTCCGCCGCCTCCGCTAGGGGCGGCGCTCTCCGCGGAGATCGCCGCCCTCAGCCCGCGACGCCCTCGCGCCAGTAGCCCATGAACGCCACCGACGCGCGGGGGACGCCGAGGTCGCCCACCAGGCGGCGGCGCAGCGTCTTCACCACCCCGGCCTCCCCGGCCAGCCAGGCGTAGCAGCCCGAGGCGGCGTCCGGATCCGGCACCTCCCAGAGCAGCTCGTCGCCGACCTCCTCCGGCGGGGCGGCCGGAGCGGAGGCGATGCCGAGCTCGCACAGCGCGGCGTGCACCGCCGGCACCAGCCGCGAGCCGCGGGCCGCGCCGTCCCGCGGCAGCCAGCGCAGCGTCGCCCCGGCGGGCAGGGCGACGTTCATCGCGTCGCCGGCCTCCGGCACCTCCAGCAGCGCGGTCACCGAGCGCGGGCTGCGTCCACCGGTCCGACTCCGCGCCTCGGTCCGCTCCTCGCTCGCACCTCGCTGCGATGCTCCCTCGGCTGTCGTCGGACGGCTCCCCAGGGACTCGAGGATCGCGCAGACCGCGGGGACGGCGGTCTCGTCGCCGGCCAGCACCAGCGTGCGGGCGGCCGGTGGCGGCGCCCACTCCACGCCCCACGGCCGGCCGGCGCCGGGGCGGTCGGGGCCCAGCAGGGTGATCCGGTCACCGGGCACCGCCACGGCCGCCCAGCTGGCGGCCGGGCCGGCGTGCCCGTCCTCGACCCCGTGCAGGACGACGTCCACGTCGAGCTCGGCGCGCTCGGGCCGGACCGCCCGCACGGTGTAGGTGCGGATGACCGGACGGTGCTCCTCGGGCATCGCGCAGTAGTCGGGGTACCAGTCCTCGCCGCGGTCGCGCAGCCGGTCCAGCCCGGCGTCGTCGCGGGAGAGCACCAGCTTGAAGCGCTGGTCGCAGCCGGCCGCGCCGAACCCGGCCAGCTCCGGCCCGGTGAGCGTCAGCCGCACGAAGCTCGGGCCCAGCCGGCGGACGGCGGCGACGGAGGCGTCGAAGAACTGCCAGGCGGGGGCGGCCACGGCCTCCGGCCGCGCGGTGAGCGTCATGCGTCGTCCCCCCGTCCCGGCCGGCCCGTGCGGCGACCTCCTTAGGTGAGGCTAACCTGAGCGCCCAGTCGGGGGAACACCCCGGACCCGTTCGGAGGAGATCCGTTGCAGCGCAGAACCCGCCGCCTGGCCGGCGCCACCCTCACCCTGGCCGCGTTGGTCGCGACGGCGGGCTGCGCCGGCGAGAGCGCCGAACCCGCCACGGCCGCCGAGGAGGGCGGCTGGAGCTTCACCGACGACCCCGGGAACACCGTCGAGCTCGACGCGACACCTGCGCGGGTCGCCGGCCTCAACGACGTGGTGGCCTCGCTGTGGAACTACGGCGTGGAGCCGGTCGCCAGCTTCGGGCAGACCTCCGCGGCCGACGACGTCGCGTTCGCGGGCAAGGACCTCGCCGAGCTGGAGATCGTCGGGGAGAGCTACGGGCAGATCGACCTCGAGCGGCTGGCCGCGGCCGATCCCGACGTCATCGTCACCTCGGTCTACCCGACCGACTCCTCGGGGACGATCGACGAGAGCCAGCCGCTCTACGGCTTCGAGTCGCTCCAGCAGCAGGAGCAGGTCGCCGAGATCGCCCCCGTCGTCGCGATCGCCTACCGCGGCTCGGCCGCCGACGTCATCGAGCGGACCGTGGCGCTCGCCGACTCCCTCGGTGCCGATGCCGAGGTCGTCGACGCGGCCCGCGAGGACTTCCGGGCGGCGTCGGCGGAGCTCACCGCGGCCGGCGAGCGCGGGATCACCGTGCTGCCGGTCTACGCCACGGCGAGCGAGGGCTGGTGGATGGGCAAGGCGCCCGACGACCCGTCGCTGCGCCTGTACTCCGACCTCGGCGTCGACTTCGTCGACCCGGGCGGCGACACCTACTTCTGGGAGTCCGTCAGCTGGGAGCAGGTGACCGACCACCCGAGCGACGTGATCCTGTACTCGCTGCGCGGCGGGGAGACCCCGGAGCAGATGCGCGCCCAGCCGACCTACACCCTGCTGCCGGCGGTGCAGGCCGGCCAGGAGCACCCCTGGAAGTACATCGGCATGGACCACAGCGCCCAGGCGGCGTACATGACCGAGCTGGCCGGCTGGCTGGACGCGGCCCGGAAGGTGACCTGAGCGCGGGACGCGCGGCTCAGGCGGGGGCCGGCTCCGGCACGGGAGCCGGCCCCCGCGCCGTCCGGGCGGTCTGCGCGAGCGCGATCCCGCCGAGGACGACGAGGCCGCCGAGCACCTGCCAGCCGGACAGCACCTGCTCCACCCACAGCCAGGCCACGACCGAGGCCAGCACCGGCTCCACCGTGGCGATCAGGCCGGCCGTCGTCGGCGGCAGGTGCCGCAGCGCCGCCAGCGACAGCCAGAACGGCAGCGCCGCCCCGAGGACGACGATCCAGCCGACCAGCACCCACAGCGGCAGCTCGAGCGACCCGAGGGAGACCGGCACGGGGACGCCGAGCGCCGCGGGGTCGAACGGCCAGAACGGCGCGGCCACCGCCCAGAACAGCGCGGCCGCGACGAAGCTCCAGCAGGTGAGCACCACCGGGTCGCGGGTGGTCGTGCCCCGCTCCCCCATCAGGTAGTAGGTCGCCAGGCACAGGGCTGCCGCGAGCGCCGCGGCCACCCCGCCCGCGTCGAGCGAGCCGCCGCCCTGCCACACCTCGGCCACCAGGACCAGCCCCGACAGCGACAGCCCGAGCGCGGCCCACAGCCGGCGGCGGACCCGCTCCCCGCGCACCAGCCACACCCACAGCGCGATGAACACCGGCGCGGTCATCTCGAAGACCAGGGCGATGCCGACCGGCAGCCGGCCGATCGCCACGTAGTAGAGGCACTGGGTGAGCGCGATGCCGACCACCCCGAAGGCGGCCAGGAAGGGCACCTCCCGCCAGGACACCCGGAGCCGCCCCGGCGCGACGACGCCGAGGACGGCCAGCAGGACCACCGCCGCCCCGCCGCAGCGCAGCGCGGTCAGCCACGGCGCCGGGACACCGGCCTGCAGGGCAAGGGTGGAGACGGTGCCGTTGACGGCGAGCAGGCCCGCGGCGCCGACGGTCAGCGCGGAGCCGAGCGGAGGACGGGGCACGAGGACGACGGTAGCGACCGTCACGCTCCTAGACCCCTACCGGGGGTCACTGCACCGCGGCGGGGTCCATCCAGGCGACCTCCCAGACGTGGCCGTCGGGGTCGGTGAAGCTGACCCCGTACATGAACCCGTGGTCCTGCGCCGGCATCCACGGCTTCCCACTGGAGGCCAGCGCCCGCGCCAGCAGGTCGTCGGCCTCCTCCCGGCTCCCGGCCGACAGCGCGTTGAGCACCGTGGTCGACCGCGCCGGGTCGCCGATCCGGTCCGCGTCCGGGACGAAGTCGGCGAACCGGTCGCGGGTCAGCAGCATCACCACGATGTTGTCCGCGACGACGACCGCCGCCGTCCGCTCGTCGGAGAACTGCTCGTTGAAGCCGAAGCCGAGCCCGCCGTAGAAGGCCTTGGCGGCGGCCAGGTCGGCCACGGGCAGGTTGACGAAGATCCAGCGCACGGTGTCCTCCCGTCGTCGCGGGGGCCCGGTCGGCCCCGTCCCAGGTACAGACGGGGCCGACCGGCCGGACTCATCGGCCGCGGCCGGAGACCGGCGCTGCGGCGTCGGCCGGGCGGGGCTCGGCGGCCGCGGGCGGGGTGGTGCCGGTCGCGGTGTCCGGGACGCCGTCGCGGTCGGCGTCCGGCGCGGGCTCGACCACCAGCACGAAGTCCTCGCCGTGCCGGGTGATGCCCTCGACGACGGCCTGCTCGACCGCCTCCACGGCGGCGGTGTGCCGCAGCATCATCGGATCCGAGCGCACGTCCTTGGCCAGTGACACCGCCAGCCCCACCATCACCAGCGCGAAGGGCAGGGCGGCGATGATGGTCAGGTTCTGCAGCCCGGTGAGCGCCTCGTCGCCGCCCACCAGCAGCATGATCGCGGCTACCCCGCCCATGACGACGCCCCAGAAGACGACCGTCGGCCGACTCGGCTCGAGGGTGCCCCGCTCGGACAGCGACCCCATCACGATCGACGCGGCATCGGCCCCGGACACGAAGAAGATGGCGACGAGCACCATGACCAGCACGGTCATCAGCGTGGCCAGGGGGAACCCGTCCAGGACGCCGAAGAGCTGGCCCTCCGCGGTCGCCTGCCCGCCGATGCCGGCACCGCCCCGCTGGGCGGCGATCCCGGCCCCGCCGAAGACCGCGAACCAGACCAGGCTCACGACGCTCGGCACCAGCAGGACACCGGTGACGAACTGCCGGATGGTGCGGCCGCGACTGATCCGGGCGATGAACAGACCGACGAACGGCGTCCAGGAGATCCACCACGCCCAGTAGAAGACGGTCCAGCCGCTGAGCCACTCGGCCAGGGCGTCGCCGCCGCTGGCCTCGGTCCGGGCGGCCATCTCGCCGAGGTCGGCGACGTAGTTGCCGAGCGTCGTCGGCAGGAGGTCGAGGATGAAGACCGTCGGGCCCGCGACGAACACGAACACCGCCAGGACCAGCGCGAGCACCATGTTCGTGTTGGCCAGCCACTGGATGCCCTTGGCGATGCCGGTGACCGCCGAGGCGACGAAGGCCGCGGTCAGCACCGCGATGATCCCCACGAGCAGCCCGTTGCCGACGTCCCCGGCCCAGCCGAGGATCTCCGCGCCGCTGCCGATCTGCAGCGCCCCGAGCCCGAGCGAGGCCGCCGACCCGAACAGGGTCGCGAAGATCGCCAGGATGTCGATGACCTTGCCGGCCGGGCCCTCGGTGCGTCGCGCCCCGAACAGCGGCGCGAAGGCAGCGCTGATCAGCTGCCGGCGGCCGCGCCGGAAGGTGCCGTAGGCGATCGCCAGACCGACGACGGCGTAGATGGCCCACGGGTGCAGCGACCAGTGGAACAGCGTGGTCGCCATCGCGGTCTCCACGGCCTCGGGCGACTCGGCTGCGACGGTGCCCGGCGGCGGCGAGACGTAGTGCGCCAGCGGCTCGGCGACGCCGAAGAACATCAGTCCGATGCCCATGCCGGCGCTGAACATCATCGCGATCCAGGAGACCGTCCGGAACTCGGGTGCCTCGTCGTCCCGGCCCAGCGGGATGCGCCCGTACCGGCTCGCCGCCAGCCACAGCACGAAGACGACGAACGCCGACGCCAGCAACACGAACAGCCAGCCGAGGTTGTGCATCACCCAGCCCAGGGCCGTGCCGCTCGCGCTCCCGAGACCCTCCGGCGTCACGAATCCCCAGGTCACGAAGCCCAGGGCGACGACGGCGGCGATGCCGAAGACGACCCGGTCCAGCGCCGCCCCGCGGTCGGCCGGCGACGGCGGTGGCTGGGCGACGGCGGGGTGGACCCCCGCGGCCCCGGGTGGATCGGTGTGTGGTGGTGTCGTGGTCACAGGTGTCCGTGGCGCCGGTGCCGGCGCACCTCCCTCTCTCGCTCGACGTCGGACGCCGCCGGCACCGGGGCGCCGACGGCAACCCGTCCACGGTAGGGACCTCGTGGGACGGGCGCGGCCCCGCCGGCAGCTGGGCGGGACCGCCTCGAGAGGACGACCGGTGCCTGTGTGCCCGCCCCGGGGGCCGGGCACACACCGGGGCGAGGTGCCGCCCGGCCGGGACGGCGGCGCCGCGACAGGGGGAGGGCACCGAACCGTGAGCGAACCGCGTCCGCCCTGGTCGGCCCGGCGTCGGCGGCTGCTGGTGGGGCTGGTGGTGGGTGCGGTCCTGGGCGGGCTGGGCGCCGTCGGCCTGCCCGGCGAGTACGGCGTGACGGCGGGCTTCGTGGCCGCTCTCTGCGCCTTCCTCCTCGTGGTCGCCCTGGTGGTGTTCATCACCGTCCCCGGGCCCGACACCCTGGGCACCCTGTTGCGCACCTCACCGCTGGCCGGCGCCTCGCTCGTCGTCGCCGTCCTGCTGGTGCTGGCCAACCCGACCGGGTCCTCGCTGCGCTGGCTGTGGGTCGCCGCCGCGCTCGCTGCCGGGGCGTGGACGGCGTTCGCCGTCTGGGAGACCCGCCGTTCCGGCGGCTGACCGCGGCGGCAGACTCCCGACGTGACCGCAGGCCTGCCCACCGCCCTCTACGTCCCCGACGGCGACGGCTTCGTCGCCACCGAGCTGACCATCGGCCCGTGGGACTCGGGGCTGCAGCACGCGGGCCCGGTCGCGGCGCTGCTGCTGCGGGAGGCCGAGCGGGTCACCGACATCCCGGAGGGGCAGACCGTGCGGCTGGCCTTCGACATCCTGGCGCCGGTGCCGGTGGGGCCGGTGCAGGTCAGCGCCCGGGTGCTGCGGCCCGGACGGCGGATCGAGCTCGTCGAGGCGGTGCTGACGACCGGCTCCTCCCCCGCCCACCCCGCGCGGCCGTCGATGCGGCTGACGGCCTGGCGGATGCGGACCTCCGCGGTCGAGGGGACGCCGGACGCCGCCGTGCCGATGCCCGGGCCGGAGCAGAGCCGCCCGGAGACGGCGGACTTCTTCACCACCGACGTCGCCTACCACCGCGCGCTGGACTGGCGGTTCGCGCACGGCTCCTTCAACGCGCCCGGACCGGCCGCCGCGTGGACCCGTCCGCTATGCACCCTGGTCGAGGGCGAGCCGATGAGCCCGCTGCAGCACCTGCTGGTCATGACCGACGCCGCCAGCGGCATCTCCGCCGTCCTGGACTGGCAGCGGGCCACCTTCGCCAACGTCGACCTCACCGTGGCGCTGGTCCGGCCGCCGGCCGGGGAGTGGCTCGGCGTCGACGCCGTCACCACGATCGGCCCGGCCGGCGCCGGGCAGTGCTTCGCCGACCTGTACGACACCCGTGGCCGGATCGGCCGCTCGGCGCAGGCCCTGTTCGTCGCTCCGCGCTGACCAGGGATTGGCGTCGCCGACGTCCGCCGAGGAGGCTGGGCACCGATGGAAGCACTGGACCCCCTGCTGACCTGGCTCGCCGGGCGCGGGCTGGAGATCGCCCTGCTCGTCCTGGGGTCGGTGCTGCTGGCCCGGTTCGTCGCCTGGGTCGGCGAGAAGATCACCGACCGCATCGACGCCCGCGCGACCGGCGGCGACGCCCTAGTGCGCTCCGAGGCCGCCAAGCACCGGCACTCGCTGACCCAGGTGATCACCTGGACGCTGATCGTCCTCATCTACGCGATCGCCGTGTTCGCCGTCCTGGAGCGGGCCGGCATACCGATCGGCGGGCTGGTGGCGCCGGCGACCGTGCTCGGTGTCGGGCTGGGTTTCGGCGCGCAGCGGATCGTCGGCGACGTGCTGGCCGGCTTCTTCATCATCACCGAGCGGCAGTACGGCTTCGGGGACGTCGTCTCGATCCAGGTGGTCGGCGGGGTCGAACCGGCCGAGGGGACGATCGAGGACGTCACGCTGCGCGTCACCCGGCTGCGCTCGGTCAACGGTGAGGTGATCACGCTGCCGAACGGGCAGATCGTGAAGGTCACCAACCTGTCCCGCGACTGGGCGCGCGCCGTCGTCGACGTCCCGGTGCCGACGACGGTGGACGTCAGCCGGGTCAACGACATCCTCCGGGAGGTGGGCGCCGAGGCCTTCCGCGACCAGCGGCTGCGCCCGCTGCTGCTCGACCCACCCAGCGTGATGGGGGTGGAGACGATCGACCTGGAGCAGGTGAACGTGCGCATGGTGGCCCGCACGCTGCCCGGCAAGCAGTTCGAGGTCGGCCGCGACCTGCGCGCCCGGATCGTCCTCGCCTTCCACCGCGCGGGCCTCAACGTCCCGGCGCCCACGGCGGCCGCACCGTCCGCCGACCTCTCGCCGTCCTCGGACGGTGCGCGGTGACCACCCCGGGAACCAACGGCCCGGACGAGACGGCCCCGCAGGTGACGGTGAGCACCGCGCCGCCGGCCGCCCCGCGCCGCTGGTGGTCCTCGGTGCCGCACCACCTCGGCCGCGCGCGCACCTCGACCGTCGTCCTGGCCCTGTTGTTCGTCGGGCTCTACGCGCTGTACCTCAACGTCCGCCCGCCGGACCCGACGGCCGTGACGACGCCGGCGCAGGAGTCGACGGTGCAGACACCGGCCCCCTCGGACCCACCGCTGCTCCCGACCGGGACCCCGGAGCCGACCACGACGGCGCCTGCGCCGACGACGACACCGGGGACGTCCGCCCCCACCCCCACGCCTCCGGCGGAGACGACCGGGGAGGTCCCCGCGGAGTCCACCGCGCCCACGACCGCGGACGAGGGGACGACGGCGCCGGTGCCGACGACCGCCGCGCCGACCGCGACCGGCGCCCCCGGCTCCTGACCGCTCAGAAGCGGGTGACCACCGCGATGCCCGGATCACGGCCGACCGCGGCCAGCGCGGCGCCGGCGTCGTCCAGGGGCAGCTCGCGGGTGACCAGCGCCTCCGGCCGCAGCCGGCCGGCGGCGATCAGGCCGAGCATCGCGGGATAGGTGTGGGCGGCCATGCCGTGGCTGCCCAGCACCTGCAGTTCCCGGGCCACGACGAGGTCCATCGGCACGGCGGGTCGGCCCTGCGCGGGCGGCAGCAGGCCGACCTGCACGTGCCGGCCCCGCGGACTGAGGCAGCGCACCGAGTTCTCGCAGGTGACCGCCGCGCCGAGGGCGTCGAGGGAGACGTGCGCGCCCCCGCCGGTCAGCTCGGCCACCGTGGCCGGGACGTCGTCGCCGCCGTCCACCGTGTGCTCGGCACCCAGGTCGGCGGCCAGCCGCAGCGCCGCCGGGGAGACGTCGACGGCGACCACCCGGGCGCCTGCGGCCACCGCGACCTGCACCGCCGAGAGCCCCACCCCGCCGCAGCCGTGGACCGCGACCCACTCCCCCGGTCGCACCCGCGCCACCTGCACCACCGCCCGGAAGGCGGTGGTGAAGCGGCAGCCGAGGCTGGCGGCGGTGACCGCGCCGAGGTCGTCCGGCAGCGCGACGAGGTTGACGTCGGCGGCGTCCAGGGCGACGTAGCCGGCCATCGAGCCCCAGTGCGTGAAGCCGGGCTGCGTCTGCCGGGTGCACACCTGCTGCTCCCCGGCCGCGCACTGCGTGCAGCGGCCACAGGCGTTGACGAACGGGACGGTCACCCGATCACCCGCCCGCCAGCGCCGCACGTCCGCACCGACCGCAGCGACGGTGCCGGCCAGCTCGTGCCCGGGCACGTGCGGCAGGACCACGTCCGGGTCGTGTCCCTGCCAGGCGTGCCAGTCGCTGCGGCAGACCCCGCTGGCGTCCACCCGGACGACGACGCCGCCGGGTGCCGGATCGGGGTCGGGGACCTCCCGCACGGTCAGCGGGCCACCGAAGGTCTCGAACACGAGTGCGCGCACCCCGGCAGCCTCTCCCAGGCAGCTCTCCCGGCTGCGGGCGAGGTCGCCCTCACCGTGCCCGGCCGGTGCCGCGGGAACGGCCGCCGGACGTGCGCACGGGCGCGGCCGCCGAATGGCACCACGACGCCGAGCAGCGCGCCCGCGCCGAGCCGTCCGGTTCACGGCCCCCCGCGGGAGTTGCTGGGTGCGGCGTCAGTCCGGCGCGTCGCCGGGGGTCTGCCCCGCCGGCGGCAGCGGTCGGCGGACCACCGGACGGACCTTCCGGGCGCTGTCGAGCCGCTCGGTGTAGCTGGCCGCGTTGCCGCGGATGTGCTGCAGGTCGTCGTCGGTCGCCTGCCGGATCACCTTCGCGGGGACGCCGGCGACGAGCGAGCCCGGCGGCACCTGCGTGCCCTGGGTCACCACCGCGCCGGCGGCCACGATCGACCCGGAGCCGATGTGCGCACCGTTCATGACGACGCTGCCCATGCCGACCAGGACGTCGTCGTCGACGCGGGCGCCGTGCAGGACGACACGGTGCCCGACGGTCACGCCTCGACCCACGACCAGCGGGTAGCCGGGGTCGGAGTGCAGCGTGCAGCCATCCTGGATGTTGGAGCCCTCGCCGATCTCGATCACCTCCGCGTCGGCGCGCGCGACAGCGCCGTACCAGATGCTCGACCGCGGGCCCATGGTGATGGCGCCGACCACGACGGCCGTCGGCGCGACGAAGGCCTCGTCGTCGATCTTGGGGGACCCGAACGGCAACTCGGCGATGTAGTTCTCGGCCACGGGCGACAGCACAGCACAGGGTCGTCGCTGCCGCACCGGGGTCGCGCTCCCCATCGCGTTCCACGGTCGACTCCCGGCCACCGCGCCGCTCCGAGAGCCAGTAGTACGGGGGTTCGGTGACGGCGGTCAGGCCGGTGGGGGTGGTGACGGTCAGGGTGCCCTCGGGGGTCAGCGCGTAGGCCCAGCCGGGTGCCTGGTGATTGCCGCGGTGGTTGGTGGTGCAGAAGCCGGCCAGGTTGGCCGCGGCGGTGGGCCCGTCGGGGTGGGGCCGGACGTGGTCGAGTTCGCCGGCCCGGGGAACCCGGCGGCGGCAGCCGGGAAACCGGCAGTGCCGGTCCCGGGCCCGCACGAACCGGTCCAGCGCGGCGTCCGGCCGGTAGCCGTCGGCGCGGCCGGGCGGGCCCAGGCCGGGACGCCCGGTCAGATCGTGCCCGCAGGCCTGCGGGCGGCACCGGCACGCGGGCCGGCCGCAGTGCCCGGCGCGGCGCAGCCCGGGCAGGTCGGTGAGGGTGAGCAGGGCGCCGGTGGTCGCGTCGGTGACCGCGATCCGCGGCCGGTCGGCCAGCCCACCGCCGCCCGTGGCGTCGAGGGCGGCGATTGCGTCGCTGGCGGCGCTCACCCGCCCGGCCGGGCTCGCCTGCCATCTCGCCTCGTCGGCGGCGTCGGCGCGCCGGGCGGTGCGCACCGTCCGCTGCGCTGAGCCCAGGGCGAGCCCGGCGGCGTGCCGCCGCCCCGGCGTCCGCCACGGCGCGGTCCGCGGCCGCCCACTAGCCCGAGCCGGGGGTGGCCGCGGGTGAGGCGGGCGGGTGCTCGGCGCCGGGATCGGGCGGAGAGGGGTCGTGGTCGTCGAGCCACGCGCACGCGTCGGTCCACGGGCCGGCGTCCCATCCGTCCGGCTCGCCGAACCCGCCGGTGTCCTCACGTTCAGGCCACGGGTCGGGGTCCCACCCGGCTGACTCGGGTGGCGAAACGGGGAACCAGCCAGGATCAGCGGGCGCGGGCGCGGGGTCGTCGCCGAAGCCCTGGCGCACCAGCTCATCGAGCCACCGGTCGAAATCGGCGTCGCCGAGCTCGGCGGCGGCCCGCTCGACCGGGCCGCCCACGGAGTCGTCCGGCTCCTCCCTGACCTCAGCGAAGACGGCGAAGACGGCGGGATCATCGGCGGGTGCCACGTCGCCGGCGGCGTGGGTGTCGGTCTCATGGGTGGCGTCCTCGTCGGCGGCGACCGGGACCGGGTCCAGGCCGGCGAAGGCGCGGGCCAGTTGGCGGGCCATCTCCGCCGGCACCGCCACGCCGTCCACCTCCCCCAGGGCGTCCCCGCCCAGCGCGGTGTGCACCGAGGCCACGATGGTCAGCAGCGCCTGCACCGGCGGCCGCTCGGACTCCCCGGGCCGCAGCACCAGATCCAGCAGACAGTCCACCAGCTTCTCTCCGCGGCTGCGGGCATCCCCTGGCTCTGGCTCGAGGGCGTCCACATGGGCCGACAGGGCCCGGTACAGCGCCTGCGCCTCCGGCGTGGCGCACACCACCGTCAGCGCCGACAGTCCCGCGCTGCGCTCCGGGCGCACCGTGATCCCCCGCGCCCGCAGCGCCCGGGCCAGGTCGCGGGCGGCGTCGCGGGCGTTGTGTCGCGCGACCACCCGGCGCACCCGGTCGCCCAGCGCGGCCGGGGTGGTCACCCGCCCCCGCGCGGCCATCCAGGCCAGCAGCTCGGCCTCCACCCGGGCGCGGGTGGCGTCGTCAGCGATCGGCGCCACGTGCTCGATCAGCGACCACAGGTGATCCGGGTGCAGCAGCCCGCCCTCCAGCGCATCCAGCACCCGGGGCAGCCGGCCCACCAGGGTCAGCGACCGCGCCAGTTCCGCCTCCGCCTTCTGCACGGTGATGTCCAGCGCGATCGACAGCTCCTGGGCCGCCCACTCGCTCACCGGACGCAGCACCTCCGGCCGCACCGCCCACCGCTCCGCGCTCATCGCCCCGCGCTCACCCTGCTGACGGTCGGTGGACGCCGGCCGGGACGCGGCGAACGCCGCCACCGCCCGCGCGCGCAGCGCCGCCTGCCGGGACATCTCCCGCGCCGCGGCCTGCACCGCACCCAGCGGCCCGGCCGCCCAGCCCACCCCGGGCGCGGACCAACCCCGCGTGCCGGCGCCCGCCCCATCCTTCACGCGTTCGATCGTATGTTCGACAAAGGAGCGGTGCAAGAGGAAACTGCAGCTCAACCGGTCAACGATGGCGCGAATCAGGCGCCATGGAGCGAGGTGGAAGCCTTCCGCATCGCGCCGGCCGCCGTCAGGATGGCCGCCGTGACCGTGCCGACCGACCTCCCCGTGCTGACCTTCGCCGACCGGGCGGCGCTGGAGGAGTGGCTCGAGACCGAGCACGCGACCGCACCCGGGCTGTACGTGCGGCTGGCCAAGAAGGGATCCGGCGTTCCCTCGGTGACGTACGCCGAGCTGGTCGAGTCGGGGCTGTGCTTCAGTTGGATCGACGGGCGGTCGCAGCGCCTGGACGACACCTCCTACCTCCAGCGGATCACCCCGCGCCGGCCGCGCAGCGTGTGGTCGCAGAAGAACGTGGCCGCGGTCGAGGCGCTCACCGCCGCCGGCCGGATGCGCCCGGCCGGGCTGGCCGCGGTCGAGGCCGCCCGGGCCGACGGCCGCTGGGAACGGGCCTACGCGGGCCCGGCCACCGCCACGGTGCCCGAGGACCTCGCCGCCGCCCTGGCCGCCGAGCCCGCGGCGCAGCGGGCCTTCGACGACCTGGACGGCCGGAACCGCTACGCCCGGAAGGACCCTCCTACCCCCCACCGCTCGCAGGCTCGCGGCGGGACCCTGCAGGAGGGCCGGGAAGGTCGCCGTCCCTACTGACTACTCGGCGACGCCTGCCCGCTCGGCCCAGAACCGCGCGTCCCGCCAGCGCCACAGCAGCATGAGGACGACGCCGGCGACCATGATCCCCACGCCGATCACCAGCGGCGGCCCGAGCCCCAGCCAGGCCGCGCCGGTGTAGCTGTTGGCGGGGTCGGCCAGGTCCCGGACCGACAGCGCGAGCAGCCAGAGCAGCAGCCCGGCGCCGACGAGCGGGCCGACGCCCAGCAGCAGCAGGTCGCGCAGGCTCCGGGTCAGCCGCCGCCGGAACCAGACCGCGCAGGCGATGCCGGTGAGCGCGTAGTAGAGCGCGATGAGCAGCGAGAGCGCGGTGATCGAGTCGAACAGCGCGTTCTCCGACACCGCGCTGACGCCGAGGTACCAGACCACGGCCACGCCGGCGACCCACCAGGTGGAGACGTCCGGCGTCCGGTGGCGCGGTGAGATCGACCCGAACCGCGCCGGCAGCGCCGCCCGCCGGGCCATCGACAGCCCGGTCCGGGACGCCGGGATGATCGTCGTCTGCGTGGAGGCGATGGCCGAGGTGGCGACGGCGAGCAGCACCACCCAGTCCCAGCCGCCGAGCACCTGCTCGGACAGCAGCGCGAACACCGCCTCCTCCTCGTCGGCGTTCTCCGCCAGGTACCCCGTCCCGGCGAAGGAGACGACGGCGACCGCGACACCGAGGTAGGTGAGCACCAGGACGACGGTCGCCAGCACGCCGGCCCGGCCGGGGGCGGTACGGCTGTCCCGCGTCTCCTCGGTGAGGTTGACCGCGGACTCCCAGCCCCAGTAGGCGAAGACGCCGAGCAGCAGCCCCCCGGTGAGCGCCGCGCCGCCGGCGCCGAACGGGTCCAGCCAGGACCACGCGGGGTCCAGCCCGCCGAACGGGCTGTCGCCCCCGAGCCCGCGGACGAGCGCGACGACGGTGAAGACCGCCAGCGCCGCCGTCTGCGCGGCGATCAGCCCGTTCTGCACCCGCGCGGACAGCTCGGTGCCCAGCACGCACAGCGCGGCCATGAGCACGATCACCAGCACGCTGAGGCCCAGGACGACGGGCGTCGAGGACTCCCAGCCGTCCAGCCCGGCCGCGAGCAGGGAAAAGCGGACGCCGACCTCGGCGAGCGACCCGATCACGAGGACGCCGGTCATCGCGATCGCCCAGCCGCCGATCCAGCCGGCCCACGGGCCCATCGCCCGGGTGACCCAGGAGAACGTCGTCCCGCAGTCGGGGTCGTCCCGGTTGAGCGCGGCGAACGCGCCCGCGACGAGCAGCATCGGCACGAACGAGGCCAGCAGGACGCCGGGCGCGTGCACGCCCACCAGCGCCACGAGCGGCCCGATCACCGCGGCCAGCGAGTAGGCGGGCGAGGTCGCGGCCAAGCCGACCACGAGGGCGCCGCCGAAGCCGATCGCGTCGGGACGCAGGGTGGGCGGGGACTCTGCAGCCCGGGTCACGGTCCGCGAGGCTACGGCTCCCCCGCGGCGCAGGAGCCGGCCCCCCCTGCAGGGTCCCGCGGGAGCGGCCGGTCGTCAGAGGACGCGGCGGGCGCCCACGTAGCCGCCCATGTCCACGCTGGTCACCGCGACGGGGACGCCGTGCGTGCGGGCGTGCACCATCTTGCCGCCGCCGATGTAGATGCCGACGTGGCTGATCGGGGAGTAGAAGAAGACGAGGTCACCGGGCATGAGCTCGCTGCGCGACACGGCGACGCCCATCCCCGCCTGGGCGCGGCTGGAGTGCGGCAGCGAGACGCCGGCGGCGGCGTAGGCGAAGCCGGTCAGCCCGGAGCAGTCGAAGCCGTCGGGGCCGGTGCCGCCCCAGACGTAGGGGTCGCCGACCTGCGCCAGGGCGGCCGCGAGCACGGCCGCGACGTCGCCGCTCGGGGCGGCGGCCACGACCGCGTCGGCGTCCGCGGTGAGCGCCGGCCCGGCGACGGCGGTGCGGACGGCGGCCTGCTCGGCCGCCGAGAGGGCCGCGTAGTCGCTCTCGTACTGCTCCTGCCGCGCCTCCACCTCGGCCCGCTGGCGCTCCAGCTCCGCGAGGGCTGCGGTGGCCTGCGCCGCGGCGGCGTCGGCGTCGGCACGGGCCTGGTCAGCCGCGCGCTGGGCCACCGAGACCTCGGCGAGCAGCCCCTCGGTGTGGGCGGCGATGAGGTCCAGGGTGGTCATCTGCTGGACCACGTCGGCCGCGGACTCGGAGGTGAGGAAGGCGGCCATCCGGGACTGCGAGGTGCCCGCGGTCTGCGCGATGGCGGCCAGCCGTGGCGCGTAGCCGGCGAGGACCGCCTCGGCCTCGGCGGCGGTCGCCGCGGCAGCTGCCGCGGCCTGCTGCTGGGTGGCGACGGCCAGCTGGGCCTCGTGGAGTTGCTCGTCGAGGGTGGCCAGCTCACGGCCGGCCTCGGCGACCAGCCGCGCGGCCTCGTCCGCGGTCGTGGGGGTGGCGCCGGCGGTGGCCGGGGCCATCAGCACGGTGACCGCGGCGGCGACGGCCAGCGTGGCCCGCGACCAGCGTCGGCTCGTCGTCCGGTTGCGGCCCATGACCGGCCCCCTCTCGCCGCGCCCCGTCCTGGGAAGTGGACGGTGTTCCGAGCGCGTGAACACGCACGGTAAGGGCGCAACGTCAAGGGGTAGGGTTCGGCGCGCGGGTCCGGGACGAGGGCGGGCGACTCATCCGTCACACCCGTCCCGCGGGACCCGCGCGTCCCGGCAGGACCGCCGTCCTGTCGGGGGTGTGCGCTACCGCGGGCGCGGCGGGGCGGAGCCAGCGGGCAGGCGGTCGGGCGCGAGGGGGACCAGCCGGTCAGCCACCGCGCCGGTCACGAAGGAGTAGACGGCCTTGCCGCCGATGTCGACGACCTGGTCGCGGCGCGACCAGGTCCACGGGGGTGCCCCGACGCCGGTGGCGTTCTCCAGGGTCTGGTCGGTGGCCAGCCGCACCGACGTGTGCCAGGCCGACGCGCGCCAGCCGCGCAGCCCGCTGGCCGACCACACGCCGCGCAGGGCACCGACGAGCGCGCCGGTGCCCCAGTGCATGAGGTGGTTGCGCACCGGCGGGCGCGCGGATCCGGGCAGCCGTCGGCCCGTGGTCAGCGCCGTGAGGGTGCGCCCGGGCACGTAAGAGTTCGGCCGGTGCGTGACCGACTGCTCGGCCTTCTCGGCCAGCGTCATCGCTGCAGTGCCGGCCAGGCCGGCGAAGGCGCCTCGGAGAGCAGCTCGTCCCAGCATGGAGGCGCCCTACCCGGGCGATGCCTCGGCGGAACCGCGGCGTGTGCCGGCGGCTCCGCCCGAGGCTGGTGACGTGCTGGAACGGCCACCCTTCAGGGGCCCGCGCCGAGCATGCGAGGCGTGGGGGGAAGGGTGGCCCTCTCTCAGCCGGCGAGGGGCTCCGGGGCGTCGAGGCTGGCGACCATCCCCAGGTCCCGCACGATGGCGCCGAGCTCGTCGGCGGTCCACGGCTCGCAGCAGTCGCAGCCGCCGTCGCGGTAGCTCGCCAGACCGATCAGGCCCTCGGTCTGGTCCTCGGCGACGGCCAGGGTGCCGGTGGTCGGGTGGCGGTGACAGGCGCACGCCGAGACGCACAGGCCCAGGCCCCAGCCGGACACCACGACGGTGTGCCCGTCGTTCCACACCCTGCCGACCTGGAAGACCGACGGCTTCTGAGTCCTCGTCACGGGACCTTCCCCTCACCGTTCCGGCTGCGCCGGAGCCCGTCTGTGGCCGGGCGGACGAGCTGTCCACCCGGTGCACGTTTCGGCGTGCGCGCGGAGTGGTGAAGCCGAAGGTCGCTCACTCCGCAGCACAGACGGTAGGCGGACGTACGCGCAACGTCATGGCGCCATGCGCGACGACTGTGACGGACCGGTCGCCCCACCCCCACCGGTCACAACCGCCCCACGTGTTCGGGTCCCGGGACGCCCGGCCTCGTCCCGGGCCCGCCCTGAGCCTGCGAAGGGTGGGGAGGACGGGGTCCTTCCTCAGCTGGCGGGCGACACCGAGCTCATGTTGAAGTCCGGCACCCGTACGGCCGGCATGGCGGCGCGCGTGAACCAGTCGTTCCACTCGCGGGGCAGGGTCCGTTCGGTGCGGCCGGCCTGGGTGATGCGGCCGAGCAGGTCGACCGGCGACTCGTTGAACCGGAAGTTGTTCACCGCGCCGGTCACCTCCCCGCCCTCGACGAGGAAGACGCCGTCGCGGGTGAGCCCGGTGAGCAGCAGCGTCTGCGGGTCGACCTCGCGGATGTACCAGAGCGTGGTGAGCAGCAGGCCGCGGTCGGTGGCGGCGACCATCTCGTCCAGCGACTCCGTGGCGCCCGGCAGCTCGAGGACCAGGTTGTCGACGGTGGCGGTGGCCGGCGCGGTGGTCTTCAGCGCCCACGCGCGCGGCCGGATCAGGTTGGTGAGCACGCCGCCGGAGATCCACTCGACGGCCGGCGTCGCCATGCCGTTGTCGAACACCGAGGCCGACCCGGACGAGCCGCTCACCACCTGGAACGGGCAGGCCTCCAGGCCCGGCTCGAAGGGGTCGCTGCGCAGCGTCAGCGGCAGCGCGGCCAGCCGCTCGCCGATCCGGTTGCCGCCGCCGGGCTTCGCGTAGACGTTGCGGCCCTCGTCGGCGTCGCGGGCCTCCATGGTCCAGTGGGCGTAGATCATCAGGTCGCTGACCGCCGAGGGCGGCAGCAGCGTCTCATGGCGCCCGGCGGGCAGGTCGACCCGGCGCTGCGACCAGCCGAGCTTGCGCTGCACGTCGCCGACCAGGTCGGCCACCGACACGTCGAGGAAGTCGCGGGTACCGACACCCGCCCACACCGAGCGGCTCATGTCGCCGCTCTTGCCGTTGAGCTCCACGCGGCCGCTGGGCTGGTCGTGCCGCAGCCGCAGCCCGGTGGACGTCCCGAGGTAGGTGGTGGCCATGCCGTGCTCGGCGTACCCGAACAGCAGTTCGCCGCGGTCGCGCGCGCCACCGAAGGCCTCCCCGAGCGCCGGGGCGAAGTCGCGGAAGACGCCGATCGAGGTCTCCGCGGCATCGGCATCCCAGTCGCCGGCGCCGGGCGGGGCCTCGCTGACCAGCGGGACGGCGTCCTCGGCCGGTCCGGCGTCGCGGGCGGCCTGCTCGCTGGCGGCCACCAGCTCCTCGACGTCCGGGCTGCCGGTGCGGGCCACCGTGCCGGCCGCCATCCCGGCGCCACCGTCGAGGAACGAGATCACGACGACCCGGCGGGAGCGCATCGACCCGTTCGTGGTCAGGCTGTTGTTCGCCCAGCGGAGGTTGGCCTCCGAGCTCTCCACCACGAAGGCGACCTGCCCGTCGGCGGTGGAGGCGGCGAGCGCCTTCTCGACGACGTCCTGCGGCCGCGACCAACTCATCGTCCCGCTCCTCGCTCGCTGGCGCTCGTACCGCTCATCTCCCGGCCTCCTGCGCCGTGTTCAGGATGTTGACGTCCTCGAACAGGGCGACCGGGCAGCCGTGGCTCACCGGGGCGACCTGCCCGGGCTGGGCCTTGCCGCAGTTGAACGCGCCGCCGAGCAGGTACGTCTGCGGGCCGCCGACGACGCGCATCGAGCCCCAGAACTCCGTCGTCGTCGCCTGGTAGGCCACGTCGCGGAGCTGGCCGGCGAGCCGGCCGCCCTCGATCCGGTAGAAGCGCTGGCCGGTGAACTGGAAGTTGTAGCGCTGCATGTCGATCGACCAGCTCTTGTCGCCGACGACGTAGATGCCGCGCTCGACCCCCGCGATGACCTCGTCGGTGGACGGGCCATCGGGCGCCGGCTGCAGCGAGACGTTGGCCATCCGCTGCACCGGCGTGTGCTGCGGAGAGTCGGCGAAGGCGCAGCCGTTGGAGCGGGCCATGCCGCCGAGCCGCGCGGTGTTCCGGTCGACCTGGTAGCCGACCAGGACGCCGTCCCTGACGATGTCCCACTGCTGTCCGGCGACGCCCTCGTCGTCCCACCCGACCGTGGACAGCCCGTGCCGGGCGGTGCGGTCACCGGTGACGTTCATGATCGCCGAGCCGTACCGGAGGGTGCCCAGCCCGTCGACGGTGGCGAACGAGGTGCCGGCGTAGGCGGCCTCGTACCCCAGCGCCCGGTCCAGCTCGGTGGCGTGCCCGATCGACTCGTGGATGGTCAGCCACAGGTTCGACGGGTCGACGACCAGGTCGTAGCGGCCGGCCTGCACCGACGGCGCCTTGGTCTTCTCCCGCAGCAGCTCGGGGATCTCGGCGATCTCGGCGCGCCAGTCCCAGCCGGTGCCGGTCAGGTACTCCCAGCCGCGGCCTGCGGGCGGCGCGATGGTGCGCATGCTCTCGAAGGCGCCGGTGCCGCGGTCGACGGTGAGCGCGGTGAGGTCGGGGTGGACGCGCACCCGCTGCTGGCGGGTGCGGGTGCCGGCGGTGTCGGCGTAGTACTTCTGCTCCTTGACCGACTGGCAGACGGTCTGCACGTGCTCGACGCCGTCGGCGGCCAGCAGCTGCTCGGACAGCTCGGTGAGCAGCCCGGTCTTCTCCGCGTCGGGGACCTCGAACGGGTCGACGTCGTAGTCGGACACCCAGACCGCGTCGGGGTACACCGGCTCGGGAGCGAGCTCGACGCGGTCGCTGTTCACCGCCGCAGACACCTGCGCGACGGCGACCGCCTCCTCTGCCAGCCGGACGGCCTCAGCCGCGGTGAGGACGACGCCCGCGGCGAACCCCCACGTGCCCTCGTGGACCACGCGCACGGCCAGGCCGAGGTCCTCGCCGTCGGCCAGGGACTCCAGCCGGGCGTCGCGCAGGCTGATCGACTGGGTGCGGATCCGCTCCACCCGGATGTCTGCGTGCTCGCAGCCGAGGTCGACGGCCCGGGTGAGGGCGGCGTCGGTCAGCGCGGAGAGCGGGAGGGCGAGGAAGGACGCGTCCACGTCGCGGGAGGCAGCCACCGCCCCTGTCTACCAGCCGGGGACGACGCCGCCGCCGACCGCGCCGGGTGGGGTGGGGTCCTCCGACCACCGGCCCGGGTCCTAGCCTCGCGGGATGCGACGGAGCCGGACCTGGGTCGTCCCGGCGGCCGTCCTGACCCTCGCCGCCTGCGGGGGCAGCGGGTTGGACCGGGCGTCCACCGAGGCGTGCGACGTGCAGGCCGCCTGGATGGACGCCGGGAGCCCCGCCGACCAGCGCGCCGAGGTCACCGCCCGGATGAGCCGCCTGCTCGAGCAGTCCGACGGGACCCCGCTGGCCGACCCCGTCGAGCGGTTCCGCGACACGCGCGAGGAGGACCTCGACTACGCCGCGGTCGTCGAGGCGGGCGCCAACGTCCTCCGGGCCTGCATCGACCACGGCTGGGAGCCCGCCGAGGGCTGACCCGCCGCGCCGCGTGGCCGCCGGGTGACCGGGGTAGACGCGGGCATGGCTGCGTCCCCACCACCGTCCCCGTCGTCCCCCGCCGACGACGTCACGCTGACCTTCGGCGGGAACGCCACCACGCTGCTGCGGCTCGGCCCCTTCACCCTGCTCACCGACCCGAACTTCCTGCGCCGCGGGCAGCGCGCCTACCTCGGCAAGGGGCTGTGGACCAAGCGCCTGACCGAACCCGCGCTGCAACCGACCGAGCTGCCGTCGCTGGACTCGATCCTGCTGTCACACCTGCACGCCGACCACTGGGACCGGATCGCCACCCGTACCCTCGACCGCGACACCCCCGTCGTGACGACGCAGGCGGCCGCCCAGGCCCTCGGCCGCCGCGGCTTCCGGGAGACCGTCGACCTCCGGCCCTGGCAGCGGCACCAGCTCGACCGGGACGGCGCGACGCTGCGGATCACCTCGGTGCCGGGGGTCCACGGCCCCCAGCCGATCGCCAAGCTGCTGCCGCCGGTGATGGGCAGCGTGCTCGAACTGGTGCGGGACGGTGAGGTGAGCTGGCGGGGCTACATCAGCGGCGACACCGTCTTCCGCCCGGAGCTCGGCGAGGTGCTGGAGCGCTGCGGGCCGCTGGACGTCGTCATCCCGCACCTCGGCGGCACCAAGGCGCTCGGCTTCACCGTCACGATGGACGGCCGGCAGGGGGCGGACCTGGTCGAGCTGCTCAAGCCGCCGGTGACCGTGCCGGTGCACTACGACGACTACGACCGGTTCGCCTCACCGCTGGGCGACTTCGTCCGCGAGGTGGCCGCCCGCCGCGCGCCGGGCGAGGTCCGCGCCGTCACCCGGGGCGAGACGATCTCCCTGCGCCCCTCCGGGGCGCACCACGGCCCAGGGCCGTCCCCGACCTGAGCTGAGCCCTTCCGCCGCACCGTCCCCAGGTGCCTTTCGGGCGCGCAAGGCACCTGGGACCTCAGGCCGCGAGGCGTCTCGCCCGGTCGGCGACCTCGGTCCGCAGCTCCTCGGCGTCCACCGTCGTGCAGACGCCGTCGCGCACCACCTGCCGCCCGCCGACCCAGGTGTCGCGCACCAGCCGCGAGGTGCCCGACCAGACCAGGTGGGTGAGCAGGTCCGGCAGGCTGAGCACCGGCTCGAAGCCGAGGTCGCGGGTGTCGACGTGCACCAGGTCCGCCCGCCGGCCGACGGCGAGGCAGCCGAGGTCCGGGCGGCCGATCGCGCCGGCCGCGGCGCCGGTCGCCAGCCAGAACGCCTCGGCGGCGGTCAGCGCGGTCGCCGAGCCCTCACGCAGCCGGGCCAGCCCGGCGGCCAGCCGGACGTCGGCCAGCAGGTCCAGGCCGTCGTTGGACGCCGGCCCGTCGGTGCCCAGCCCCACGCGGATGCCGCGGTCGAGCATGGCCCGCACCGGCGCGATCCCGCTGGCGAGCTTGGCGTTGCTGGCCGGGCAGTGCGCGACCGCGACGTCGTGCTCCCGCCACAGCTCCAGGTCGCCGTCGTCGACGTGCACGCAGTGCGCCGCCAGCACCCGCCCGCCCAGGACGTCGTGCGCGGCCAGCAGCGCCGGCACCGACAGCCCGTGCGTGGCCAGCAGGCCGGCGCCCTCGCCGGCGGTCTCGGCGACGTGCAGGTGCAGCAGCAGGCCGTGCTCCCGCGCCGCGGCCGCGGCGTCGCGCAGCACCGGCAGGGGGAGCGTGTAGGCAGCGTGCGGGCCGAGGCCGTACTCGACGGCGCCGTCGGTGGGAGCGGATGTCGCCAGCGCGACGGCGCCGGCCAGCTGCTCGGCCAGCGGCGGCATCCCGGGCAGCGGCAGCAGCGGGGTGGCGACGACCGCTCGGGCGCCGGTGCGTCCGACCGCGGCGGCGATCCGCTCCGGCGAGAAGTACATCTCGACGCTCGTGGTGACCCCACCGCGCAGCATCTCCGCCGATGCCGCGGTCATCGCCACCTCGACGTCCTCGGGCGTGAGCCGCGCCTCCCGCGGCCAGATCACCTCGCGCAGCCAGCGCTCCAGCGGCAGCCCCTCGGCCTGCCCGCGGAACAGCACCATCGGCGCGTGCGAGTGGGTGTTCACCAGCCCCGGCAGGAGCACCCCGGGGACGGCGACCCGCTCGGCGTCCCCGGCGTCGGGCGCGTCGGCAGCTGGGCCGACCCGGGTGATCACGCCGTCCTCGACGTCGACCACGGCGTCGGGCACCACCGTGCCCGCGCGGTCCCCGACGACGACGGCCCGGGCGGTGAAGCGCTGGCGCATGGGTGGCGAACCTACCTCCGCCGCTGCCCGGTGCCGCCCGGAGCGCGCCGTTACCGTGGGGCGCATGTCGATCCTCGCCGCCGCCTCCTCCGACGAGGGCGGCATCACCGGCTTCCTGCTCGACATGGTCGAGCGGCTCGGCGCCGTGGGGGTCGGCCTGTCGATCCTGCTGGAGACGGTCATCCCGCCCATCCCCAGCGAGGCGGTGCTCGGGCTGGCCGGGGTGCTGATCAACGACGGCCGGATGGCCGTCGTCCCGGTGGTGCTGTTCGCCACCCTCGGGTCGGTCCTGGGCGCGGTCTTCTTCTACTACGTCGGCCGGGCCCTCGGTCCGCGCCGTTCGCACGCCTTCCTGGACCGGTTGCCGCTGGTGGAGACCGCGGACGTCGACAAGACCTTCGCCTGGTTCGAGCGGCACGGGCGCTCGGCGGTCTTCTTCGGCCGCATGGTGCCGATCGTGCGCAGCTTCATCTCCGTCCCCGCCGGCGTCGTGCGCATGCCGTTCGGGCAGTTCCTGCTCTTCTCCGCGGCCGGCAGCCTGATCTGGAACAGCGTGCTCATCGGCCTGGGCGTGGCGGCCGGCGACTTCGTGCAGGCCAACCTCAAGTACCTGGACTACGCCGTCGTCGCCGCCTTCGCCCTGGGCATCGGCTACCTGGTCTACAAGCGGGCCAAGGACGTCCGCCACCACCGCCAGGCCCCCCGCGCCGGCACCGACGAGAGCCGGTCGGCATGACCGCGCGGCGCCCGGAGGTCGTCGCCCTCGACGTCAACGAGACGCTGCTCGACCTGGGCCCCGTGCGGGCCGCGCTGGTCGAGCTGGGACAGCCGGCCGAGCTGCTGCCCACGGTGTTCTCGCGCACGCTGCTCACCGGGTTCGCGGCCGCCACCGCCGGCACCTGGTGCCGGTTCCGCGACGCCTTCGACGCCGCCCTGGCGCAGGAGACCGACCTCGGCGAGGCCGAGCGGGCGCAGGTCGTCGGCGCCTTCCTCGAGCTCGCCCCGCACCCGGACGTCGAGCCCGCACTGCGCCGGCTGGTGGAGGCGGGCGTCCGGGTGGTGACGCTGACCCACGGCTCGCCCGGCGTCGCCGAGGCCGGGCTGGAGCGCGGCGGGATCGGTCCGCTCGTCGAGCGGTCGCTGTCCAGCGAGCTGATCCGCGCCTGGAAGCCCGCCCGCGAGGTGTACCTGTGGGCCGCCGGGGTCTGCGACGTGGAGCCGGCGCGCCTGGCGCTGGTCGCCGCGCACGGCTGGGACGTCCACGGCGCGCTGCGGGCGGGCCTGACCGCCGCCTGGTTCCCGCGCGCCGAACGCGCCTACCCGGCCGTCTACGACCCCGCCGCGCTCGTCGCCGGGGACCTGGCCGGCGCGGTCGACGCGCTCCTCGCGCTCCCTGCATGAGCGAGGTCGACACCCCGCTGGGTCCGGCCCGGGTCACCGCCACCGAGCCGGCGGGCGCCGCCGTCGGCACGCTGGTCCTCGGCCACGGGGCCGGCGGGGGCATCGGGTCGGCCGACCTGGCCGCCGTCACCGCCGACGCCGCGGCAGCCGGCTGGCGGGTGCTGGGCGTCGACCAGCCCTGGCGGGTGGCCGGCAAGCGGATCGCGCCGGCGCCGCCCCGCCTCGACGAGGGCTGGACGGCGGTGCTCGGCGCACTCCGGGACGACGGCCGGCTGACCGGCCCGCTGGTGCTCGGCGGCCGCAGCGCGGGGGCCCGGGTGGCCTGCCGGACGGCGGCCGCGCTGGGGGCGGACGGCGTGCTGTGCTTGGCCTTCCCGCTGCACCCGCCGGGCCGGCCGGAGCGCAGCCGGGCCGGCGAGCTGACCGCCGTCGAGGTCCCGCTGGGCGTCGTGCAGGGGGAGCGGGACGCCTTCGGCCGCCCGGAGGAGCTCGCCACCGTGCTGACCGGCCGGCCCGGCGCGTCGCTCTACGCCGTCCCGGGCGACCACGCCCTGATCCGTGCGCCGGACGTCGTCGCGCTGGCCGCCGCCGACTGGCTGGGGGGGGGGGGGGGGGGGGGGGGGGGGGGGGGGGGGGGGGGGGGGGGGGGGGGGGGGGGGGGCGCGGGGGCGGCCGCGGCGCGGCGCGCCGGGCGGGGGCCGCGCCCCGAGGCG